>JADLGZ010000049.1 GCA_020849075.1 Fimbriimonadaceae bacterium
CCCAGCGAAAAGAAGCCCTTCTTCCTTAGTTTCTCCACCATGTCAATCTCTCCTCAGGAAGGGGGCGCTTCGTTGGGCCACCGATTCTCTTAAGCCTTGGCCGGCACCTTCTTCTTGGCCGGAGCCTCCTTCGCCGCGCTCATGCCCTTGCCCGCGACCGAGTTCTGAACAAACGTTCCCCACGTCAGGTTCATCTGACCGTCCACGTGGTTCTGCGCCTTCTTAATCAGCATCTGAGCCGCGTTTTCGATGATCCACTCGAAGTTCTTTTCGCCGACGCTATAAATGTCCGCGTCCGGAGCCGGGTTGCAGAAATCAATCGCGTACGGAACGCCATCGCGAAACGCGAATTCGACCGTGTTGAAGTCATAACCCAACGCCTGGTTCAGCGCGATCACGCCGTCCACAACCTGCTTGTGCATCTTCGGATCAATCGGAATATCTTCCTGAACGTACCGGCGATGATGTGGCTCCTGAGGCGCGTAGCGCATCACGTGCACGTTATCGCCGCCCAGGCAGTAGCATCGGAAGTAATCGGTGAAGTCAATGTTCTCCTGCAGCATCATCGTGAGCTGCCCCGTTTGGTTGTAAACGTGGAAGAACTCGTGCATGTTGTTTAGCTTGTAAACGTTCCTCCAGCCGCCTCCTGCGAAGGGCTTGAAGAACGCGGGCCAGCCGATGTACTCGAACATCTCTTCCCACGCCAAAGGCAGAGCGAGGTTCCTAAAACTGTCCTGCTCAGTATCCGGTGGACGCTGGTTGCTCGGCAACAGAACCGTCTTCGGAACCGCGACGCCGACTTGCTCGGCCAGGCAGTTATTAAAGAACTTCTCATCGGCGCTCCACCAGAAAGGATTGTTGCAAACGGCGGTGCCATTCAGCGCGGCATTCTTCAGCCACGCGCGATAGAAAGGCACGTCTTGGCTAATGCGGTCGAGCACGACGGCATAGTCGCTCGGCTGGTTCTGTTGGCATTTGTCAATAAGAACCGGCTCCGCCTCGATGCCCTTAATCTTCTTCGAGTTAATGCGCTCGATCAGCGCCCACGGGAAGGTGTTCTCACGTCCAAACAATACGCCAATTTTCTTCATGTTTTCCTTGGAAGGTGATATTGTACCGGACACAAAAAACCCCCTCACCCAGAAGGGGAGAGGGGGCAGGGGGTGAGGGGTAATCCCTTACGCCGCGATCTGCAGGTTCACGTCGCCCGATCCGCCCGATCCGTAGATCGAGGTCTCGGCGCTTGGCAACGAGGTCTGGTTGTTCACCGTGCTCGTCACATAGAACTGCTTGAAGACACCCGGCGTGAAGCCGGTCAAGGTGATCTTCACCTTGTTGGTTGATGCAACCGGTGCCCAGTTTCCTGTAGCGCCCTTCGCCCAAATGGTGAACTGCGCTGAAGTAGAGTTGCCATTACGGCTCCACTTCAAGTTCACCGATCCATTCGCGAAGGCTTGCGAAGTCACGTTGGTGACCATCTGAGGCGATGTTCGCGAGCCATAAACCGGGCGCGGCGAGAAGCCGGCCTTGTTCAGCAGCGTGTCATCCACGCTTGGATCGGCGTAAACGATCATCGTCATCGCGCGAATCGAATCCAGCACCTGCTGACGCTTTGCGTTCTTGGTGCTGGTCGTCGCCTTCGCATTCGCATGCGCGGTCGCCGAGTTCTCGATGTCGCCGGCAAAGGTCTCGTTGAGCGAGCTCAATGCCTCGACCGAATCCTCGGTCACGCCATATTGCAAGTAGTCTTCGATCAATGTCGAAGTAATCTCCGCGACCTTCGCGTGGAGATCAAGATCACTTAACTTAGCATAGTTGTTGATGTTTCTATTAACCTCGGTGAAGGCGCGCAGTACAGAGAATGCCTACCCGCCCAGATGTCTGATTAGCGCTCTATTGCCCTAGAATCGCGCATTCTCTGACACTATCTTGGGATTTGCTAATTATTTCTATAGGGCAAATTTTCAACACTTTCCAGAATCAACGCCGGCGCGGTCGTAGGAGGGCCCGAATGGAGGCTGGCCATTGCTCACGACGGCGCGATCTTTCCCGCCTTGGCCCCGTCTCTACCTTGGTTGTTGCGGATACCCTTGGAAACAATATGAGCAAAGACTGGCGAAACAAGCTCTACTTCGGCGATAACCTCGGCATCCTGCGCAATCACGTCGAGAGCGAGTCCGTTGACCTCGTCTACCTCGATCCGCCCTTCAATTCCAAAGCCGACTACAACGTCCTCTTCAAAAACGCCAGCGGCGAGGACAATGCCGCCCAGGCCCACGCCTTCAAAGACACCTGGGAGTGGGACGAAGCCGCCGCCGAAGCCTTCCACGAGCTGATGGTCAGCCCCGCCATCCCGACCAACCTCAAGAACCTCATGGAGGCCCTCAAGGTATTCCTCACCGGCGACACCGGCAAAAAGGGCAACAGCATGATGGCCTATCTCACGATGATGGCCCTCCGCCTCGTCGAGCTCCACCGCGTGCTCAAGCCGACCGGCTCACTTTATCTCCACTGCGATCCGACGGCGAGCCATTACATCAAGTTGATTTTAGACTCCTTATTTGGATTTCGCGGTTACCAAAACGAGATCACTTGGCAACGTACTAGCGCGCACAACACGACCTCAAGGCGCTTTGGCGCGGTTGCTGACATCATCTTTTTCTATACAAAGGGAAATGATTACACCTTCTTGCCGCCCCGAAGCGGCCACGATCCAGAGTACGTCAAGGATTTTTATCGGCACACCGACACCGATGGGCGCCAATACCGACTCCACCAGATTGAGCGCAACGAAGCGCTGGGCCTACGACAAAACCTGGTTTATGAGTACAAGGGATACACGCCATCTCTCGGCTGGATGATGGAGAGGCAAAAGCTTGAGTCACTGGATCAAGAAGGCAAACTCTATTGGTCCAAAACTGGCCGACCCCAGCGCAAAATCTACCTTGATGAGGTCGACGAGCCGGTGGTCGGGTGTATCTGGGACGACATCCCGCCGATCCAAGCCCAGGCAAGTGAGCGACTCGGCTACCCCACCCAAAAGCCTGAAGCCTTGCTCGAACGCATCATCCGAGCCAGTAGCAATGAGGATGACGTTATTCTCGACCCCTTCTGCGGATGCGGCACCACCATCGCCGTCGCCGAAAAGCTCAACCGACGTTGGATTGGCATTGACGTCACGTACGTCGCGGTGGACCTCATGGAGCGCCGCCTCATAGACCAGTTCACCCCCAATGTCGGCGTCCAAACCCTTGCCAACATCACCGTCCAGAAGCGCCGCCACGCCCTCAAGACCTACTTCGCCAAGGGCGAGGACGAACTGAACCTTGGCCTGCGCACCGGACTCAAGCCCTTCGAGGTCATCGGCGTGCCCCAAACCGCCGACGATGCCCGGTTCCTCTTCCAAAACGACCCCTACCAGTTCGAATGGTGGGCCATCGCCATGCTTGGCGCGCAAGGAAAGGAGTACAAGAAAGGCGCCGACCAGGGCATTGACGGCATCATCACCTTCACCGACACGCCCACCGAGTACCACCGCGCCGTCATCAGCGTGAAGGGCGGAAAGCTTAACGCCACCATGCTCCGCGACCTCAAGGGCGTAATGCAACGGGAAAAGGCCGTGATCGGCATCCTCGTAACCAATGATCCGCCCACCGGACCCATGAAGACAGAAGCTGCCAGCGCGGGACGATGGAATTCCAAGTTACATGCAGAGCGCTCCTATCCTTGCATCCAGATATTGACCGCCGAGGAAATCCTCGCCGGCAAAGACGCGGACCTCCCGCGCTGGGGCCTTGATACATTTAAGAAGGCCGGGCTCGTGAAGAAGACAATTAAGCAAGACGAGCTATTCTAGGCCCGCCTATCAGGTTGCGGCAAAACTCTAAAACCCGGCGGAAAAGCCTTAAAACCCAGCGGAACAGCCTTAAAACCCAGCGGAAAAACTCTAAAACCCAGCGGCAAAACCCTAAAACCCAGCGGCAAAGCCTTAAAACCCAGCGGAAAAGCTCTAAAACCCAGCGGCAAAACTCCTTTGCACATGATCAAAACGCCAAAGTTCGGGCCGAACATTCGCCCCCCTAAGCACCTGGTTCGCTAGAGAGATTTGGGTTTGGGGTCGTTACAGCTTCAGGGATTGCGTGACGGCGATGTATGATCGATTGCGATGATTGAGGGGCGTCACACATTCCCTGCCACGCAAGGAGAGACTTTTTCACCCGAGCCACACCCAAAACATCACGGCTATCGCGTCGCGAAGTCATTCGGAGGTGGAAGTGATTGAAACGCGACACGCTAGCCATGGCACCCATCCAAGAATTCACCCGGGCCACCCTAGGTGAGATCCCGACATTAAGCGGCGATCACTTGACAGATTATCGCGCCACATCACCAGCGCCACCCATAAGGGGTGCTATGCGGAACTCGCAAACCGAACATGGGCAGATCAACATCGCGCTTCCCTACACGACGTCCCTTGGCAGCATGACGATCATCACCGCACCCGAGCCCGGCACCATGGCCGCGTTTGGGCTGGGACTGGTAGCATTGCTTCGCTGGCGGCGCACAAAGGCGTAGCCGGGTAGAACGCGTTTTCGGGCTTTCGAAACGGGCAAGATCTTGCGGTAACCTTTTCATTCCCGGATCATGCGTATTGACTACCGATTGAAAGACGGTCATCTATTGGCCACGGAGCCTGGGCGTGGCAATGTCGTGATCTACGCGAACCCATCCGCCGAGGAGAAGGAGACGATCCTCGCCACGCTCCCCATCGAAAGGCACACCCTTGAATCCATGCTGGACCCGGACGAAATCTCCCGGGCGGAGTTCGACGGCGATGCGAACATCATCATATGGAAGCGGGCAGCGGCCGAATTCAGCGGTCATTACCCGGTGGGCTCCGTCGGCCTGATCCTGCAGGGCGATCACCTGACGGTCATAGAGAGAGATGAATCGCCCCTGCCCGGCGACACCGAACACACAAGGCCACAGTCCCTCAACGAGCTCGTGTTGCGGGGCATGCAGGCATCGGTGATTGAGTTCATCCGGCGGCTTCGGGTGATCAAGGAGACCGCGCGAGATGTGCAACAGCGACTCACGAAGACTATTGACAATAGCGAGCTGCTCCGGATGTTTGACCTGAGCGAGAAGCTCGTGTTTGCTATTGACGCGGTTGATTCGAATGCGGCGGTTCTGCAAAGGATTGCCGCGGCGGCACCGAAGCTTGGCTTTACGGAACGAGAGCTCGACCTTCTCGATGAAATCATCATTGACAATGAGCAATTGAGCCGCCAAGGCAACCTGTACATCAGCATTTTCTCCGGTCTTATGGACGCCAGGGGCAGCATCGTGAACAACAACATGAACGTGCTGCTCAAGAACCTGACACTGGTGAATATTGTCTTCCTCCCGCTTGGCGTTATTGCCGGCATCGGGGGAATGTCGGAGTTCAGTCACTTGCTTGAACTCCATCAACTCCCCTTCTTGCCAGGCTACGCCGGCTTCACCGTTCTGTTGATGATAGCCGGCGTCCTGCTCTGGCTCGCGATCCGATATTGGATCACGAAGATGATGGAAGCTCAGTAGTTTCTGAAGTTAGTCGCCGACAGCACCGAAGTTGGCGATCACAACGTCAATATCGGCGGCGTCTACTTCACCCGTGCCATCAACATCTGGCATCGGGCTAGACCCGCCGAACGCGGCGATCACGAGATCAATATCCGCCGCGTCTACTTCGCCAGAAAGATCCACGTCGCCATTTGCCATGTTGACGATGACTCCTGTTACCGGGGTTGGCTGCAGTGTAACGTTGACGGCCTTGCGAAGGCCAGCTCGGGTTTGGAAGATCAAAGTGCGGTTACCAGAGGATTCACTTGGCTCGAACTCGAAAGTACTTCCCGCGCCGAGCGTTGTATTGATGGTTTCGACCAAAGTCGGCCCGTTCCAAACCTCGACGGTAAGCGGCGTATTGTGAATCGTTCCGGCCAGGCCCGAGAGGTTAATCCGCCCACATACCGCATCGACCGGGCCGGGGATAACTGCGAGGTAGCCCATATTGACCCCGGTTGCAATAAACCCATTGGCAATCCAAGTTCCGTCCCCAGCTTCCACAAAGCGGCTGATCCGGTTGGAAGTATGGCCTGAAACATACATTTCATAACCATCCGGGCTAAAGGCAATACCGAGCCCACTGGGCAAGCTAAAGAGCAGCGTCGAGCTGACCGGCTTGAAGTTGGGCCCGAGGTCGATACGATGAACCGTGCCTGTTAAGAAGGACGCGCAATAAAGCGCCCCACCCCGATAGGCAAGTTGATGCATGGTGTTTGCGCCCGAAACCGAGAAACTCTGATAATTAGAAAAGGTTGAGCCCGTGAGGTCGGAGACCCGCAGGTTGCCAGTAATGCCAGTTTCGATGGAGACCAGCCCATTTGGCGAAATCCATATATCGCGTTGAGGTTGCTGGGTCGTTCCTCCGGTATCGGTGAAGGTTGGGCCTGATGGCGTGTACTGTCGCGAGCCGCCATTTACCGTGGCCACATAGAGCTTCCCGTCACTGGCGATCATTGCGCCGCAAAAACCTGCATAACTCGCGCTAGTCGAAGTTGCGACCGTCGTTCCAACCGCCGAAAGAGCACTACCATCCCAGTCGAACGCCTTCACACTTCCCTGCCCCAGAGTGTTCCCATGACGATTTGAGACGAAAAGCTTACTATTGGCATAGAAAAGCCCGGCCGGGTCACTCAGCTGGTCCGCCGGAATCCCGGTCCCAGTCGTGGCGGCACCGCCACTGAGCGTGAAGTTGTAGCGCTGAACGCCTCCATAAGCGGCCGTGTTTCCGCCGAGCGAACCCGCGGTGGTTTCAGCCACAAATAGCGCGTAGCCAGAGCTCGGGCCAGCGCCAGCAAGAGCGCTCGCCGCACTTGCAACAAAGAGTGACAAAGTCAAGATTTTCTGCATAGATTCCCTACGCTAGAATTATAGTTGGCGCAAGGCCGTTTGGGAATGATTCAAGTACATTTACGGTTCCAATGAGCCATAGCCGTAACGCTTTTGTCACGAATTGTCAAACCTTCTCCTCAAAAGTTCGGCCTCTTTGATTCGCGCAATCGAAACGTATGCTGACAATGGAACCCGATCCATTCGCTGGTATCGTGGTTCGGTGCCTGCTGCTGAAGGGCAGGCATGCCTCAGTTTCAATGAACCTGTGTTCAGTCCCCGACCTGCGCGACCTGCTCTTGCGGCATGGCCTGAGCCCGACCAAACGGTGGGGGCAGCACTTTCTGGTCTCCGAGCGCGTGGTATCCAGCATTCTTGGGTCGGTCCCTCCCTGCACTCAGAGTATCCTTGAAGTGGGCCCGGGCCCGGGGGTTCTGACCGCCGAACTCTCGTCGCACTACGAAGTCATCGCCATCGAGATTGATCCCATTGCCGTCTCTGCTCTATCGGAATCGGCTCCAAGGGCGAAGGTTATCATGGGGGATGCCTTAGACACGGACCTTGCCGCCGTGCTCGAGGAACTACCGGAGCCGAGAATAATTGTCAGCAACATGCCCTACAACATCACCGGGCCGCTACTCACTTCGTTCACCGCTCGACGCAAACAAGCGGCTGGCATGATCGTGATGATGCAAAAGGAAGTAGCCCAACGGATTCTGGCGCAACCTGGTGATCGCGAGATGGGCTCGCTTTCCGTCATGCTCCAATCGCGGTTTGAGATTTCAAAGGTGATTGATGCTCCGGCCAGCGCGTTCTACCCACCCCCTAAAGTTGATTCCTGCGTTCTTCGGTTAGTCCCCATCCAAACCGGATGGGCTGATGCCTTCGACCAGTTTCATGAGCGGATCGTTCGCCAAGGATTTGCCCAGCCTAGAAAGACGCTCGCCAATAACCTGAAAGTCCATAGCTTTGATCCTACCGAGGAAGGCTGGAGCCCAACGATCCGCCCTCATCAGCTTACGATCGCTAACTGGGAAACCCTGGCCCGTGCTCTTGAGTTACGCACTTCGCAATGACTTCCTCCATAACAAGCGATGTAATTCACCGGTTTGCCGAGGATGCAGGATTTGACTTGGTCGGCGTGTGCTCGGCGACGGAGCCATTCGCGGGCCTTAACTTCTACCGATCATGGCTTGCCCGAGGCAACCACGCCGGAATGAATTATCTTGTGCAGCATGCTGAGCTCAAGGCCAACCTAGATAGCGTGCTTCCCGGTGTTCGCTCGGCGATTGTCGTTGGGGCAAACTATGCGCAACCAAATCCGCCGACCCCGGGAATGCCGCGCATTGCCCGCTATGCTTTGGGGCGTGACTACCACAGGGTCATGCGCAAGCGGCTCGCTCAGGTTGCAAAGGAGTTGTCTTCCCTCATGCCAAACGCCAGATTTCGGGCCTGCGTGGATTCTGCGCCGGTGTTTGAACGCGAGCTTGCGAGTCGGGCAGGCCTCGGATGGTTTGGGAAGAGCACGATGCTGATCAACTCTCATCGAGGATCGTGGTTCCTAATCGGAGTATTGCTGACGGATGCCGACTTACCTCCAGACCGACCCTCGGAAGGCGGGTGCGGGACTTGCCAAAGCTGCATAGATGCTTGTCCAACCGGGGCGATCGTACAAATGGAAGACCGCTGGAGTGTGGATGCTCGAAAATGCATCAGCTACTGGACTATTGAGGACCCGGCGGGACGCCCGCCGGAGTTGAGGACGGCCGAATGGAACTTTGGATGTGACATTTGCCAAGAAGTGTGTCCATTCAATTCACCGCGCGAGCATCAGCCTCTGCGAGCTCGGGATACAGTGGATCAAGACTTCCTACCCAGGGGGCCCGAGCCATCCTTAGCCACGATTCGGAACTTCACTGAGGGTCAATGGGACGCTTGGACAAGGGGGCGGGCCATCCGGCGCGCTGGCTTCGCCGGTTGGCGGCGCAATGTTACGGCACCGGACGAAACTCGGCCATAGCGGCACCTTCCTCACAGGTATCCTTTAGCCCCAGAACACCATGAGCAATGATGTCGTGATTTTGTCGGGAATGAGAACACCGGTTGGCTCGTTCCAAGGTGCCCTCTCCAGCTTTAGCGGACCACAACTTGGCTCTTTTGCAATCCGCGCAGCCCTGGACCAAGCGGGTGTCGGAGCAGAGGTGGTGGACGAAGTCCTCATGGGGTGCGTCCTCACCGGAGGGCTGGGGCAGGCTCCTGCCCGACAGGCAGCTCTTGCGGCTGGCATTCCGAATTCGGTACCTTGCACGACCATCAACAAGGTCTGCGGAAGCGGAATGAAGGCCGTGATGATGGCAGCTCAAGCCATCAAATCCGGCGATGCCAATATTGTTGTGGCGGGCGGCATGGAAAGCATGTCCCAGGCACCCTATGCGCTACCAAAAGCACGCGATGGCTACCGAATGGGTAATGGCGTACTGCTTGACCTCATGATTCATGATGGCCTATGGGATCCCTACAAGAATGTCCACATGGGCTCCTGCGGCGACCAAACGAGCGCCGAGTGCGGCTTTTCCCGAGAGCAACTGGACGAATTTGCGGTCGAAAGCTACCAGCGAGCCCTCGCTGCCCAAGCCGATGGAAAGTTGAATGATGAAATCGTGCCTGTGCAGGTCCCCCAGCGCAAGGGTGATCCGATCACGGTATCTCAAGACGAGGAACCCGGTAAGGGCAACCCCGCCAAGATCCCTGACCTCCGACCAGCCTTTAGTAAAGACGGGGTAACGACCGCTGGCAACGCCAGCTCCATTAATGATGGCGGAGCCGCCCTCGTTATCAGTAGCCACGAATGGGCCAGCGCGAACGGGAAGCGACCTCTGGGGCGCGTTGTCGCCTATGCACAACATGCTCAAGAACCCGAATGGTTCACAACCGCTCCCGCTTTTGCCATTAGTAAGCTTCTTGAAAAGCAGGGACTGACCGTGGCGGACGTTGACCTGTTTGAAGTAAATGAGGCCTTTAGCGTCGTGGCCTTGGTCGTCGCGCAGAAAGTCGGCATCCCTAAGGAGAAGTTGAACGTGAACGGCGGCGCCGTAGCAATCGGTCATCCGATCGGCATGACGGGCACTCGCCTGATTCTTAGCTCACTCCATGAGCTGAGGCGACGGGGAGGCAAGTATGCGATTTGCAGTCCCTGCATCGGCGGTGGTGAAGCCACCGCAATTCTCATTGAGGCCCTCTGACGCTGAACCAAAAGGTCCCAAAGTTTCGTAACTGATTTTAGGCTCGGGCGTCCGATCAGCGAAGTTGATCAGACATCATGAGCACGCTAGCGTTAAATCTGCAGAAAAGCATGCACAACCCCGCCAAGACCCTGTCCATCGCGGGCGACAGCGAGACTGATGAGTCTCTAGTCGTTCGGGCCAAACAGGGCGATTGGGGTGCTTTTGAGACCCTGTTTAACCGCCACCGCACCTTGGTGTACCGATACGCCTATCAGATGGTGCAACGGAGGGACGATGCCGAAGATATCGTGCAGGAAGTCTTTGTCCGTGCCTACAAGAACCTAGATCGCTATCGGGATGAAGCGCGATTCACGACGTGGCTCTTGCGAATCGCCACCAACCTAGCGACTGATCGAGCTCGAATGAGCACCCGTCGGCAAGCTCTTGAGCAGCAAGAAGCCCAAGGCGCTTTGACGTGGATGACCACAAATGTTAGTGAAGATCCAGTAGAAAACCTGGAATCAGAAAGGAAAGTGTTGATTCTCCGCAAGGCACTCAATGCCCTGCCCGAGCACCATCGCAACATGATCATTTTGAGAGATATTGAAGAGCGGGAGTACGACGAGATCGCCGGAATTTGCGGAACGTCGGTCGGTGGGGCCAAGTTGCGCGTTCTTCGCGCTCGACGCGCTCTGCGCGATCGCATGTTGCCGCTCCTGGAGGAGGACGAAAAGAAGTGAGAGATGACCGAGAACTGAACTTTGCCGCGGGCGAAATGTCTGATGCCGAACTTCTGGCATTTGAGCAATCTCTCACCCCCGAAATCCAGGAGTTCAAGTCAGCATTTTCAAGCCTCAAGTTACTGAACGAAGGGATTCCGGAACCTCAGATTAGCTTTGACCGTGTTCGGCACGCCATCGAAAACAGCCCCTCCTCGCCGAAGCGAATGTGGACAAGGTGGCTTGCTTTGGCGACACCCGTAGCGGTCATGGGGGCACTCGCCATCGCCATGATGCGACCCACCGCGCCGACATCTCTGGGTCAAATCGAGCAACCTAAGACGGTCGCTCTGGCGACAGAGCCAGAGTCGCACCACACGCCAACCCTGGAGAGCAGCACTCCCCGCGCGGTCGCACCAGCACCAGATAAGATTAAAATCAGCGCAACTCCGCAGACTGAACCTCGAAGCAATCGAAGGCTTCGTCGTCACGTCCGCGCCGTGCTCGTCGCGCAAAACAGAGAGGAGTTTCGTCGTCCCAGCGAGGGGCTGACGAAGGCCGCACCCACCTCTGCCAATAATACAAACACAGTCCAACTCGCACCTGCGCCCGCGGTCGCTGTTGAGCCAGCACAGCCGCAGGAGTCAGTTGTTGTGGTCTCTTCGACCCCAAACGAAGAAACCGGCGCAAATGCCGCCACGGAGGTAACTAAACAAACCGATGATGTTCTTGGCGGCTAGTGTTGCACTCCTGATGAATGGCGGGGTTACACCGCTCTCAGATGGGCTTGCCCTCCTTGGGACGAAAGACAACCCAACTGGCGTCGCGGTCCAGATTGACAAGGATCACCTGTTTTTGGTCGCAACGAATCTGGTGCCAACAGAGACGGCAACAGCCTATTGCGCAAAGGGTGATCACTATACGGTCCGCGTCGTGGCACGCGACGACATCACCCAACTTTCGCTAGTTAGGATTGAAAACTGGCCGAGCCAGTCAAGCCGTGTATTCCAGGTTGCCAGCGAGAAGGTGGTCGCCACGACAAAGTTGGCCGCGCAGCTTCCGAACGGGATTGTCCCCGGACAGTTAGTCTCCATGGATAGAACTGGAGTCCTCATGGGCTCACGTCGGTATGTCCGCCTCTGGGAAGTGCGCTTTGAATCCACCGATCAAAAGCTTGGTGGAGCACCTGTCTTTACTGTTGATGGTCGCCTTGCCGGAATCATGAACGCAACTCTCCAGCCATACGGCGAGGTCATAACCACCAAGATTCCCTTGGACGCCCCTCCCAGATTTGGGCCAAAGGGTATGACTGTTGGCTACGCTCTTGGACCCAAAGTGCTCTCCCGTGTGGTTGATGGATTCTTGAATGAAGACCGGACCCCCTTGCACCCAACGGTTGGCATGTACTTCCGCAAAGCCACAGGGGGGGGTGTGGAACTCACCTCTATCACCCAGGGCTCCGCCGCAGCTCGAGCTGGCCTCAAGGTTGGTGATGTGCTCACTAAGCTAGATAATGAAGCGATCAAGGACGCCTACTGGCTAGCCGCCCGCCTCTTTGAATCCGAGATAGGTGAGTCCCTGCAGTTTCAAATGCGGCGAGACGAGCGAGTCAGCTCTATCAAGGTTATCGTAGAAAGCCTCTCCGAAGCGAGGCAAAACCGAGAAATCGGACCTCGCCTTACGACTCTGGCGCCAAATCAGTAATCACCCACTGAGGTCGCTCTCGACCGTTCCAGCGGTTTATATTCGCCTCAAACACCAACGAGACCCGGTCCTTCCGGTCGATTCCTTCCAACGCTTGACTCATGCCGAAACCGAGGGCCTCAATAGATGACCCTTCTGGACTACGCAGGACCAGCTTTGCATGCTCGGGCTTATTCGGCATTGGACTGATAGACTCAACGGATAAGTGGTGGGCGACAAAGGAGGGCTCGGGGTTACCGGCTCCGAATGGTGCTAGCTTCTCCAACTCGAAAAGGACCTCAAGACTGCACTCCTCAACCGTCGTCTCTGCGTCAATTCGCCTCCGTCTGATCAAGAGGTCTGGCGTTAACACCTGGGCCGCATCCTGCTGGATTGCCTGCCGAAATGCTTCTACCTTCTCAACCTTGGTACCGAAGCCAGCGGCCGCCTCATGCCCACCGTGGTTGTCGAGATGTTCGGTAACTCGCTTGAGCGCATCGGCAAGGTGATAACCGGGGATAGTGCGCGCCGAACCCTTTGCCGAACCATTCTCACCATAGGTCATCACGAAAGCCGGACGATAGAAGCTCTCGGCCAACCGACCAGCTACTAGGCCGATAATTCCGGGATGCCACTCCGCGCTCCCGACCACAATTGCCGTCTCTTGATCAAGACCCTCGGACAACACCTTTTCCTTGGCCTCGGCAATGATTCGGTCTTGTTGCTCGCGCCGGCTGGTATTAATCACCTCCAACTGGCCAGCAATCTCGGCCGACTCACCCTCATCCTCGCTCAATAGCAACAATAGTGGTAACTCGGCGTCTGCAATACGACCCGCTGCGTTAAGTCGTGGGCCCAATTGGAAGCCGATAGTCCGAGGCGTAACCCTGCCGTCCCGAACAGAAATGTTCTGCATCAGCGCTCTGATGCCGGGCTTGCGGCTTTGAAGAATGCGCTCGCAGCCAAACGCAGCAATTACCCGGTTCTCGTCCACCAATGACATTACATCCGCGACCGTCCCCAGAGCGGCGAGATCAAGGTAGGCGCGATAGTACTGCGCAACATCAAGTCCAAGTTCAGACGTGATTCCTGCACATAGCTTGAACACGACCCCAACGCCACTTAGGCCGTCGAATGGGTACTTGTGTCCTTTGCGGTGGAGATTGACAAACGCATCGGCCTGCGGCGCATCTCCGTCGTGGAGTTCGTGGTGATCCGTCACCACAACGCGCATACCGTACTGCTTGGCCCGTTGTATCTGGTCTATCGCTCCGCTACCGCAATCGCAGGTAAGGAATACGCTGGCTCCCGCCTCTTTCGCCTTCTCAACAGCAATCATATTGATGCCATAGCCTTCCTTTATGCGGTGCGGGACGTGCGTCGTGACATCGCACCCAATCCGGCGGAGGAACCGGCTAAAGAGGGCAGCAGACGTAATGCCGTCAACATCATAGTCACCGTGGATGAAGATCTTTCGCCCTTCTTCCTTCGCGCCCAGAATCTCCTTTACCGCGGCTCCGAAGTCGGGCAGGAAGCGAGGGTCATGGAAGTGATCGAGACGTGGATTCAGGAAGCGTTCCGCGGATTCCGGTGTGCTGTATCCGCGCTGTACGAGCAGCCGTGACACAAGGCCACTCACGCCGCACTCGGTGACTAAACGATCAGCAGCGACTTGGTCAAAGGGCGCAAGATCCCACTCCGCCCCTGTTAGGGATCGTTCAGAAATCAAAAAGAGGGAGCGCTCCTTCGCATCCCTCTATTCTACGCTACAAACGTCTACCGGCTCGCCCGTTCGTTGAAAACGTGGACGGTAACCTTTCGACGGCCCCATCTTCGCGCTTCGGCCATCGTCGGTACACAAACATCAATGATGTTGCCTTTGATTGCACCGCCAATGTCGGCAGCGATGGCAAAGCCATAGCCCTCAACGAAGCAAAGTGTCCCGAGCTTAATCACACGAGGGTCCACGGCGATGACACCATATTTGGCGGGGAGCCCCATTTTGGTCTTAAAAGTTGGGTTCTTGAGGCCAGCGCTCGGCGTATAGGCAGTAGATTGCATGACCTTGACAACGCTGCGGGTAAATGAGCCACGGCTTGTGGTGTGCCCTTGCCGCCCCATGCCAATAACCGCTGATATCATAGGAATCGTCTCAACCTTGGTCTCACGGCTGAGTTCCTTGCCGTTGAGGTCCAGAGTTATGAGAGTCGTGGTTCGTACCTCTCCGTCCTTGCCGTCCCGCTGCTTGCGGACGCGACCGGGACCAAGGGTTCGATCAAAAATATAGTCCACCGTGTGGGGGATCTTCTTCACAACCGTTTTCGTGATGACCTTGGTCTCGGGCTTGGCTTCCGCCTTGGCCTCAACCTGGGTCGGATCACTGGTTGTCTTCGCATCCTCTTGACGAGCGATGGCGGGCATCACGAGGACAACCGCCAAAAGCACCGACAAGAGTGCGGGAGCCTTGCTATTGTTCATAGTAGTATCTCCTGCGCTCACGAGCGCACAAGAACTTCATGATACCCGTTTGGGATATGTTAACTTTATCACTGGGCCTTTGGAGTTTCTCTGAGCTCGAAACCTTCTGAAGCCGCGCAATCCACACTAACGCGCTAAAATCCCCCACAGCGCGCAAGGAGTCCCTTCACTCGTCGTCACCAGCTTATTGCTATCCAGCGTATAGCAAATTGCCTCGCCCTGAACCTGTGGAGGAGTCTGAATCCGGGAACAAGTTGTCTCCAAGAAACTTTCCATCTTGCTCGGAATCGGAAACTCATAGGCGAAGGCATAGGTTCGAAGGACCAAATGCTTGCCGTCGGGAGCAACCGCCCCTCCCGTGATCACGCGCATTGGCGCTAGGCCGTCCGGGAATGAGATGCTTCCCTTGCGCTCGAACTTATAGCTCCCCGATTTACCCGGCTTGCGTAATCGATAAATGCTGCCCGAGCCCGTCTTCTTTTCGACGATCCAAATATCGCCGGTCTTCGGGTCAACCATCAACGTCTCGGCATTGCGCGGGCCGCCTGGGTACTTAACCTCATACTTCTGAAAGTCACTGATCTCCTGATTACCCGTCCCATTGGGCTCCTCAACCCGGTATATGAACACCGACTTGTACTTTGAGTCATTGTCGCCTATGTCGCCAAAGTAGAGGTAGTTCTTTCCATCTATTCGTGCCGAAGCCATGTCCTCCCAATCCCGGGCCTGCACACCCCGCAACGTATACGTCCCCCTAATGTCGCCGTTCGGCCCAACCCGAAAGAACCGTGCACTATCGCCGCTATCATTGTGCGTGTAATACTCGCCCGCATAAGTCCGGCTTGGCGCAATCCCCGAGCTCTCATTGACCTGAGAGGACGAGATCGTGGCCATGAGCGCCGGCGCATCAAACGGCCGCCCCGTCTGGGCCACGATGAGAATAGGTAGAGCAAGAATCATACTGACTCTTATTCTAGTCCCTTCGGAGCCAACTGATCCCAACTCCTCGACCTCAGCCCCGCCCCCTACTGCGTAACGCTACTGAAACGCAACCTTTCCGTTCAATTACCACCCGATCTTCCCGCCACGACACCCGCGTAGTACACAAACAACTGAGCATGCCCTGCCCACGAACCGAAGAGGCTGCGGAAGTGGTCGCCGATAACCTGATACTTCTTGGCGGTGAGCGTTGTTCCACGCCACTCACGGAAGTAGAGCCTTACCGCCCCGTTCCAGAGGTGAACGTCCACCGGGACGGCCTCGGTGTTATGGAGCGCGTAGAGGGCAATGCAGTCAGCGAGTTTGGGGCCCACGCCAGGAAAGCTGAGGAGTTCAGCTTGAGCTTCTCTCAACGAGGCTTGGCGAAGGTCGAGTAGGTACTGACGACCGCCACGATTTATGAGAAGCTGGGCGGCCCGGGGGATCGTGGCGGCGCGATACCCGAACCCGGCTGCACGGAGTTCGGGTTCCGTAAAGCTAGGGATATTGAGCAATCGTTCTGGCTCATCTGCCGCCGTATTCCCTCCCTCGGACGCGTGAGCGAGAGGCAAGAGGTGCTCGACCATTTTGGTGATGCGGCCAAGATGGTTGTTGGACGTGCATAAGAAGCTAAAGAAGCTCTCAACCGGGTCGCTAGGCCGAAGCAAGCGGAGACCCTCTTGGCGCGGCAAGGTGGCAAACTTCGGGCACATTGCCGCAATGTGGGACTGCAGATCTTGAGGTTCGTCAAGTCGGAAGTATTGATGCCAGCTCCCACTTTCCGCAAGCGTCAGCTTGCCCAATGGGTCTTCTTGCAATCCAAAGCTTGCGGTACAAAGACGCCCAAACTGAGACCCATCGTAGCCCTCCCATACTCCCGGCTCTGCCTCGCGCCATCGGAATACCTGCCCACTAGTGAGGCATTTGCGAAGGTCAATCGGATTCATAGGCTTCCTTGTTCACGGGCCACCAGATTGAACTCAGTGCTAATATCTTGGTATCGAATGATGCCGATCCTACAGGGTAACTCCCTTGGGTAAGCGCCCAAGAAAGGTTGCTTCGTCAATAACCTCAACCCCCAATTGCTCAGCCTTGACGAGTTTGCTTCCAGCTCCTGGACCAGCGACAACCATAGTTGTAAGTTTGGATACGGAACCAGCTACTTTTCCACCCATATTCATAACGAGAGCCTCAGCGCTGTCGCGACTGAATCGCTCCAGCTTGCCGGTGAAGACAATGGTCTGGCCTGCGAAAACTTCGCTGATTGGGCCGGCCACCTCTTCTGGGACGACCCCCACAGCAGCAAGGCCATCAAGGACGGCCTGATTGACCGGATCTTCGAACCAAGCTTCGATCTCGCGGGCGGTCTTTGGCCCAATATCGGTGATCACCACGAGCTCATCGTAATGGCAGTTTCTGAGAATCTCCAGCGACCGAAAGGCCTTGGCAAGGTCGCCTGCTGTGCGTTCGCCCACTTGGCGAATGCCGAGTGCGAAAATCAACCGATCGAGAGAGCGGGTCTTGGCTACTTCGATGGCCGCGAGTAGGTTGGCGACACTCTGCTCGCCCATTCGATCAAGCTCAATCAGAGCTTCACGATGCTGACCGAGCCGAAAGATGCTGGGAATGTCGTTAAGATAGCCAAGTTCGAGAAAGCGAGCGATCTGCTTCTCGCCAAGCCCTTCGATGTCCATCGCGTTGCGGCTCGCGAAGTGAATCAGCTTGGCTTGAACCTGAGCCGGGCATTCCGTGTTCGGACATCGAATCGCGACATAGCCTTCATCCTGAATAAGAGCCGTCTCGCACTCAGGACAGTTGGTCGGAGGCTCGACCGCGTGAGCATTGGCGACCCGCTTACTCAAGACGGGCCCTACAATCTCGGGAATCACATCGCCCGCCCTTTGAACTATGACAGTGTCACCCGGCCGGACGTCCTTCTTGCGCAGGTCTTCCATGTTATGGAGCGTTGCACGACCGACGGTGACACCGCCCACAAAGACAGGTTCCAATTCAGCCACCGGAGTGACAACGCCCGTTCGACCAACGCTCCAACTAACTTCCCTCAGTACCGCAAACGCCTGCTCTGCCGCAAACTTGCAGGCAACGGCCCAGCGAGGACCGTGACTCGTTGCCCCCAGTTGGCGTTGCGTAGCAAGTTCATCAACCTTTACCACCATCCCATCAATTTGAAAATCAAGCAGGGGCCGCTCATTCTGCACGAAATGAAGGTGGGCGACGACCTCCTCGAGCCCTCGGCACACCTTGGCGTCGGGGGGGAGTTGGAAGCCGAGGTCCTTGAGACGTGTCAGGATTCGCGACTGGGTTCCGGCAAGAGTCCCTGCTCCAAGGCCGTAGGGGAAGAATGAAAGTTTGCGCTTGGCGGTCTCGCGGCTATCGAGTTGGCGAAGCCCGCCACTGGCGGCATTGCGAGGATTGACGAAGGCTTGTTCGCCCGCCTCGACACGAGCGGCGTTGACCGCTTCGAAGTCCCTTTTGAACATGACAACTTCCCCACGAACTTCGCCCGTGAACGGCTCGTTGAGCCGGTACGGAACCCCCCGACAGGTCTTGACATTTGGCGTCACGACTTCCCCTCGCTCCCCATCGCCTCGGGTTGTTGCCAGAACGAGCAAACCGTCTTGGTAGGTCAACGAAATCGACGCTCCATCGAGCTTCAATTCACAGAGATATACAATTTCTTCAGATGTTTCCAATTGTCGCCGGACGCGAGTATTGAAGGCGCCGAGTTCTTCCTCACCAAAGGCATTATCAAGGGAGAGCATCGGCACTTGATGAGTGTGTTGATCAA
>JADLGZ010000050.1 GCA_020849075.1 Fimbriimonadaceae bacterium
TGATCGTCGGTTTCCTCGAAAATTGGAATTCGGCTATGCCCGGTCTCTTGAATGAGGAGGATCAGTTCTTCCGGCGATGTGGTCACTGGGAGGGCATCAACATCCACCCGCGGCGTCATGACTTCCCGAACAACCGTGTCACCGAACTCAAAGACTGAGTGAATGAGGTCTTTTTCCTCGGCCTCAATCTCGCCTGATTCTTGAGCTGTTTCGACCAGTGACCGAATCTCGAGCTCGGTCTGGTTGGGGAAACTGAAGCTTGCCACCGCGCCGAAACGCTTCGTGACGAGATTTGCGGCTCCCGCAATGATTCGGCTGGGGATACTCAGTAGCACCGCCGCAACCCTTACGATCCGGTGTGTCCGCAGGGCGACCCTGTAGGGGTAAAGCGCAGACAGGCTTTTGGGCACGAGTTCACCGAAGACGGCGTTCAGGGCGGCGACGGGGATGGTTGCCACGATTCCCGCGATCAGAACATGCCACCACTGGACATCCGAGTTTGCCGGGCTGAAGATGTGGGCAAAGTAGGGTGCCGGAATGAAGCATAGAATTACCGTCCATGCCCGCAAGGTCTGGCTCGCGAGGCTACAGGTGCCGATATACCTTGTTTGCTGTTCCAAAATGCCTTGAAGGCGTACGGACTGGCCGTTCTCAAGCATTTTCACGTGAGCTGGTCGTAAGAGCTCAATTGCCGTCCCGGCGGCTACAAAAAGGCCGTTCAGGGCAATAAGCAGAATCAGCGCCGAGAGCGTTGGAACCAAGAAGCTCGGTACTGCCGTGGGAAGATAGTCATCTTGAGCTGCCAAGGCAAGCGCAGGAAGCGCAATCAAGAGGAGGGGAGCGAGTAGCCGCAGGAGCGGCAAACGTTCAGGAGGTTCAGCTTTCATGTCTACTTTGGCATCAGTCCGAAGGCTATCAGCGATAGGACCATGCCTACCGTTGCCCCGAGGACGAGTTCCGAAATCGAGTGGATCTTTGCTTCCCAGCGGCTTTGAGCAATGATTGCGGCTAGGAGGAGGGCGAGCGCGGTCACAAGTGGTGAATCAGAAATGAACATAACTGTTCCGGCAATGAAGAAGCCGTATGCAGCGTGCCCGGACACAAGACCGCCCTTTAGTACCGTGCCGCGCTTCCCAAGGCCTTTGCCTATGACCACGATGATGAACAGCAAGAGGCAGCCCAGCAGAATCCGCCACATGACAGGTGTTGCTGGTTGTTCGGCGGTCAAGGCGAGACGAATTCGGTCCCACGCGTCGTCCCCGACGGCGATCAACGCGCCAACCGTGACTGCCATGATGGTTGTGACCAAAACGGCGCCGGCAGAAATATCCTTGGCAAACTTGGCGAGGGGATGATAGTTTGGGCTGACAAGGTCCACCGTAGCCTCGATAGCGCTGTTAAACATTTCGGCAACGAGCACGAAATTGATCATGAACAACAAGACCAAGATCTCACGAGTTCGTAGATTCAACAGCAACGCGCCGACGATAATGAAGGCGGTCACATAGAGGTGAATGCGCATGTGCCGCTGTGTACGGAATGTATACAGAACACCTGAGAATGCCGTCGCAAATGGCGCAAGAACGTTACGAGGACTCGCCAAAGGACCCCCATTCACCTTTCATCGAGAGCCCAGCCGCTAGGGCCGCCTCCCGCATTTTTGCTTGCATCAGCTTGTAATCAGTTTCGGTCAGATCGTCAAATCCCAGTAGGTGCAATCCGCCGTGAATCCCGAGCATGGCGACTTCTTCACTGATGCTGACCTGTCTCTGGGCGGCTTGCCTCTCGGCCATATTGATGCTGATGGCGATATCGCCAAGATGATCACCTGGAATATCCGGCGCAGGCCAGCTCAGAACATCGGTAGCTTGGTCCTTACCGCGCCATTCTCGGTTAAGCCGGCGAATCCCCTCGTCATCGGTCAGGAGTACCGCAACGCACCGCTTTTGAGGATGGTGAAGGTCAAGTACAGTACTAATGGCCATGCGGAGGGTGCTCGTCCGGATACGACGTCCGGAGTTGTTCGAGATCGTAATTTGTGGGGGCGAGTCCATCGGGATACTCAATACGCTTGTGCCTGAGAGCGCCTAGGGCACGAAGAAAGGCCACCTCAATCGTTTGTAGGTCGCGGAAGGTGAGGTCGCACTCGTCCAGTTGCCCATCTGCGCGCCGCTCTTCAATCACACGACGGACGGTGATTTCCAATTCCTCGCTGCTACCCCTTGGGAAAACCCGGCTAACCGCCTCAACACAGTCGGCGAGGTGCAAAATCGCGGTTTCACGAGTCTGGGGCTTTGGGCCATCGTACCGATAAGACGTCTCAAGCTCCTCAGTTGGCTCTTGAGTTCGGAGAGCCTTACCGTAGAAGAACGAGATCAGTGAGGTTCCATGATGCTGTTGGATACCATCCCGAATAATCTTGGGTAGACGGTGCTTTCGGGCCAGTTCAAGTCCGTCCTTCACGTGCTCATTGATAATCTTCGCACTAACCGCTGGAGGGAGCTCGTCGTGGAGGTTCTCCCCCATCTGGTTCTCAACGAAATAGCTAGGGCGCATCGTCTTGCCGATATCGTGAAAGTACGCCATGGCACGGCAAAGCACCGCATTGGCCCCAATATCACGAGCAGCGGACTCGGCAAGGTTGCCGACCATGACGCTGTGTGCGTATGTTCCTGGTGCCTGAATCGTCAGGTCGCGTAACAGGGGGTGGTCGGGCGAGCAGAGCTCGAGGAGCGACCAGTCGCTGGTTAATCCGAACCCCTTTTCTAAGACCAAAACTCCGAACCAGAATACGCTGGTTGCCACAATTGCTCCAAGGCAAGCCCAAGAAGCACTCTCCAACACGGGGCGGAAGGTGGCGGTGTTCATTGCGGCGGCGGACGCCGCGATGATCACTGAGGCAGCCCCGACCACCGCCATTGCCCGGATCAGATCGCTTCGCTGCTTCAAGGGGTTAACCGCGTGGGCCCCGACGGCCCCAGCGAGCCATCCAGCAACAATCGTATCAATCGGGAGGGCCGCGCTGATTCCGAGAACCAAAGAGACCGTGGTGAGCGCGAACATGGAGATCGCGGGGCCGATCAGGGCGGATACAAGCATGGCTTGTGCGATGAGCGGTGCGGCCATGACGAAACCTACGCCGATCAATTCGCGCGGACCCAAGGTGAGGGTGATGACTTGAACGCCAAATATGGCAGCCAGGCATCCGACCCAGATAATTCGCTCTGCTGTAGTGACCGGGATGCCATACAACGGTGTGTGCCGAATGTGGAACCGAGTTAGGACAATGACCGCTAAGCTCAGAATGGCTAGGCCGCCGGCACTGACCCAATCAGGGGGCCAACCTCGATGAACAATCAGAGCGCCCGCCATGGTGAGGGCGCACGCGACCACCCATACGGATTCGATGACGAACCGTAAAACTTTGCCTTTGGTGGCCTCTAGCTTCTGGAGGGGTTTAAAGCTGTCGTCCTTCATAGCCTTCGACTCGCCGAGGAGTCGTCGGGTGGGGCGAGGGGATTAGAGTGGACGCCGGCTACGTCGCTTTGCGCGTCGTCGCTTCTCGCTGGGCTTTTCGTAGTGCGCGTGCTCCTTAAGGTCGCGCAATACACCGCTTTGCTGCACCTTCAAGTTAAATCGCTTGAGGGCACTATCAATTGTTTCGTTTGACTGAACCGTAACGTGAATCAAGTTATTGGATTTCCTCCAGAAACCACTATTATACATCTTCGGGCCATCGCGTCGCGACCTTTAATCTAGGCTAAACTTTGGGCATGCTTGACCCCCGTGTCACTGAACTTGCCGAACTCATGTGTTCACACTCAACAAAGCTTGGTCCCAGCGATAAGCTCCTCGTTCATGCGTTTGACATCCCAGAGGAGGCCGTGGCGGAGTTTGTGAGGGTTGCCCAATCCAAAGGGAGTCAGACCACCGTGAGGCTTGAGAGCTCCCTCGTAAAGCGGCAGCTATTACTGGGGGCTACGGATGATGCCATCAAGACGATCGCTGACAATGAGCTTCACGAAATGCAGAATATGACCGCCTATATTGCGCTTCGAGGCGGAAGCAATTACGCGGAGATGGGCGATGTGCCGAGCGCAACGATGGCAAAATGGCAAAAGCTCTACGGCCAAACCGTTGTTCAGCACCGGGTTCGGAAGACTCGGTGGGTGGTCACCCGGTGGCCGGCCCCCTCAATGGCTCAGCAAGCGGGAATGAGTACCGCTGCTTTTGAAGATTTCTTCTTCCGAGTAACAACCGTGAATTACGCCAAGATGGCAGAGGCCTGCAAGCCCCTTGAGGATCTGATGAACCGGACGGATCAGGTGCATATCACCGGCCCGGGGACCGACTTGAAGTTCAGCATCAAGGGAATTGGGGCGGTTGCTT
Source organism: Fimbriimonadaceae bacterium (assembly GCA_020849075.1). Taxonomy (GTDB): domain Bacteria; phylum Armatimonadota; class Fimbriimonadia; order Fimbriimonadales; family Fimbriimonadaceae; genus JAFLBD01. The sequence goes on from JADLGZ010000050.1 coordinate 4,390, forward strand.
GCACCGGCGAAGCCAATATTCCCGATGGAGAGTGTTTTACGGCCCCGGTCCGCGAGTCAATGCAGGGTCACGTGACCTACAACACGGTGTCGCTTTACCAGGGAACAGAGTTTAACGATATTCACTACAAAATCAAGGACGGCCGGATATATGAGGCCAATGCGGGTGAGCAGACCCAGAAGCTGAACGACATTCTTGATACCGATGAGGGAGCTCGATACTTTGGCGAGTGGGCGCTTGGCTTCAATCCGCATATCCTGCACCCGATGAAAGACACCTTGTTTGATGAGAAGATTGGCGGATCTTTCCACTTGACGCCTGGTAATGCTTATGAGCCGCCCGGGGGAAATGGTAATACGAGCGCAATTCACTGGGACAAGGTGGTTATCCAGCGTCCCGAATACGGAGGCGGCGAAATCTGGTTTGATGGGGTTCTCATTCGCAAGGACGGCCTATTTGTTTTGCCCGAACTTGCCGGCCTTAACCCGGATCGCCTCGGGTAGGCCGTTCTCCTTGCTTACTTGGAGAACTCAACGCGCACCGGTCGGTCAGACATTTGGGTGGGAATCAGCCAGAAGACGACAACGCTGAGCAAGAGCAAAGCGAGGGGCACAATCCAGCGATTCTTCATCGGCATGAGATTACCGAATGGCGTACAATGATGCGGAACTTTCAGAATCTTCTGAAAATTGACAATGGATTTGACCGCGCCACGAGACCCTAGTCAGCCCTGGCTCACCCAAGGTGAGGAGAAGCGACGGGCCGTTCAGAATATGTTCGCCCGTATTGCGCCCGGATACGACCGGATGAACCGGCTCATGACCGCGAATTCAGACCGCACTTGGCGTCGTAAGGCGGTCCAAGTCCTTCAAGTAAAACCAGGCCAGAAAGCTCTTGATCTATGCTGTGGCACCGGCGACTTTCTCCCCTTGTTGGTGCAGGCCGGTGCCATAGCATGGGGCATGGATTTCTGCCTTCCCATGCTCACCTTGGCACGATCAAAGTCACCCGCGTCATTAGGCCTGGCTGACGCGTGCTGCATTCCTTTGCGATCCGGTTCCGTAGACGTTGTGACGGTTGGCTGGGGTATCCGCAATGTCCCCGATATTGATCTTGCGCACCGGGAGATCGCTCGGGTTCTTAAACCGGGTGGACGGTTTGTGAGCCTGGATATGGCTATCCCGAAAAACCCGGCGATCCGAGGCATTAGTCAAGTTGTTTCGTCGACACTGCTGCCATTACTTGGTGGCGACAGGGAGGCATACCGATACTTGCCCGAAAGTGCAAGGCGATTCAAATCGCGGGAGGATCTTGCCCAGAGTATGGAGCAGGCCGGGTTTAAGAACGTCCGCTATCGCGACTATGCTTTCGGCAATGTATGCATGCATTGGGGGGTGAGGGCATGAAGTCAGGTTTATTCGAGGCAGCGGGTGTTGCGAGCGCAAGCCTAGTGCAAATTGCCGCCGACGTTTCGGCAATTGAGCAGCAGCTTCGCTCGCAAACGACCAGTCAGGTTGCCATCGTTGGGGAAGTCTTGCTACACACATTGGAAGCCGGTGGAAAGCGATTACGCCCGGTGTTTCTCCTGCTCAGCGCAAAGGCAACGGGACGCGAGTTCTCGACCGAACGAGCCCTTAAGCTTGGCGCGTGCATGGAGATGATTCACATGGCAACGCTCATTCATGACGATGTGATTGATGCCAGCGATACGCGCCGGGGCCGGCCAACGGCGGCAAGCGTCTATGGCAACACCGCCAGTATCTTGAGTGGAGATGTGTACTTAGCCAAGGCGATGGCAATCTTGGCGAGTGATGGAGATATTGAGATCATACGGACCTCAGCTCGCATGGTGGTCGAAATGGCCGAGGGAGAGGCGCGAGAGGTTGAGGTGCGTGGAGACTTTGATCTTTCGCTGGATGATCACCTGCGGATCCTAGGCATGAAGACAGCGGCATTTGTTGAGTGTTGCTGCACGGTGGGAGGCCGAGTGGCTGGTGCCGATTTGGGTGATGTTGATGCGCTTGCGCACTATGGGCGACATTTAGGGCTTGCCTTCCAGATTGCGGACGATATCTTGGACTTTCGCGGCAACTCAAAGCAAACCGGCAAACCCCGAGCCACTGATTTTCGCGAGGGGTGCGTCACCCTGCCCTTGATTGAATTACGGAAGGATCTCGAACCGAGCGAAGACCGCTTCGTTCGTAAGGCCTTTGAGGAAGGAGTGTCAGATGGCGAGTTGGAGACGATTGTCCGTTGGATGGCTGAACGAGGCGCTTTCAATCGAGCCCTCAGCCTTGCCGAGCAGCATTTGGAGTTGGCGCGCCAGTCCCTAGACAACCTTCCACACTCTCCGCACCGTGACTTACTCCGTGCCGCGGGGCGATACGTCATCCAGCGTCAGGCATGACCCAACTCGTCGTCTTTGACTTGGATGGCACACTCTTTCGTGGGGATGAGGTCGTTGAAGGTGCGCCGCAGGCGTTGGCACGCCTGCGCTCGCA
>JADLGZ010000051.1 GCA_020849075.1 Fimbriimonadaceae bacterium
AAGGTGGATCGCGAGGGGGCCCGCCCAATTGATGCCTACGACAAGACCATCGACCTATTCATTGACCTCGGTGCAGACGAGGACGACCTCTTCTTCCCTCATATCTACACCAGTGGCTCAGGGGGCTTTGCCCGCAAGGATCCCAATGGTTCAGAAACGGATATGCGGGCCTTATTCGAAATGATCGTGGACAATATTCCGGCACCGGAGGTCGCGGAGGAGGGACCCTTCTTACTACAGGTGAATAATTTGGATTATTCCGACTATTTAGGACGCATGTTCGGCGGAAAGATTCTAAGAGGCACTATTAAAGTCGGCGATCGGATGGAGCGACAGCGCGATGGTCGTGACAAAAAAGACGGATTTAATGTTACGAAATTGTGGACCTATGAGGGTATCCAGTTAAAGGAAGTGCCCGAAGCCAGCGCAGGCGAGATTGTCATGATGAGTGGCCTTGACCACGTGCACATCTCGGACACGATCAACGTGCCTGACAGTAACCCGCCGCTTCCAATTATCGAGATCACGCCAAGTACGCTTAGCATGAATTTCTATGCCAATAATTCTCCCCTTGCGGGCAAGGATGGTGGCAAGTTCCTAACCATTCATAAGATTCGAGAACGGCTCGAAAAGGAGGAAGTCGTTAGCGTTAGTATCGAGATCGATGAAGACTCGGCTAGCGACGCAGTCAAGGTGAAGGCACGAGGGGAACTGCAGTTGGCAATTCTCATTGAGACCATGAGACGAGAAGGCTACGAAATGCAGATCAGTCGCCCGGAGGCCATCTTAGTAAGAGACTCGAATGGTAAGGTGACCGAACCTTATGAGATCGCTACCCTGGAGTTGCCCGAAGATTCACAGGGATTCGTGATGGAAGAAATGAGTCGCCGTAAGGGGGAAATGCAGGACATGCAGATCAACGAAAATGGAACGCGGCGACTGGTATACAGCATCCCAACTCGCGGATTAATCGGCTTCCGAAGTAGTTACCTTACAATGACACGGGGCCTGGGGCTGATGTCTACTCTGTTTGATGGATACCGTGAATACAAGGGAGCGATTGAATCAAGGACAAACGGGGCGCTCATTGTCAAGGACGCCGGCAAGCTCACGCGATATGCGTACGAAAAGATTCAAGAACGAGGTCAGTTTTTCTATGAAGTCGGCACCGAGTTGTACGGTGGCATGATCGTTGGTGCTTGTGCAAAGGAAGAGGATCTCGTCGTCAATGCGGTAGATCAAAAAGCAGCCACCAATATGCGAAGCGCAAGTGCCGATGCCACAACCGTCCTTGATGCGCACCGAGAATTCAGCCTTGAAGAGGCCCTCAGCTGGCTCCGAGATGACGAACTTTTGGAAGTGACTCCAAAGAGGTTGCGCTTTAGGAAGAAGATTCTTGAACACAGCCAAAGGCGAGTGAGCGAACGGCGTAGTGACACCGCAAGCGTTTAGGCGCGTAGAATTAGAACGATGCATCCAATCGCCCTAGCCGCCCTCTTGCTCCAGCCGCCACCAGCCGAAATGGTGCAGAGCGAGGTGATCACAAAGTCCGCGACTTATAAGCCCGGGGTTCCTGTAACCGTGGCGCTAAAACTCACCCTCGACGAAGCTTGGCATGTCTATTGGCGAAACCCTGGGGACAGCGGAGTAGGGACCGAAGTCAAATGGACGTTGCCGAAGGGCTGGAAGGCTGGTCCATTGCGGTTCCCAACACCCGAACGTATCAATTTAGGCATTGGATACGGCTACAGTTTTGGTTACGAGAATGAGGTGGTCTTTCTTGCCCACCTGACGCCGCCTGCCAACGCTTCCGGACCGGTCAAGATTGCGGCCGATATGTCCCTGTTGGCCTGCAAGACGGACTGCGTCCCGGCAGATCAGAGCTTTAGCTTCACCCTGCAACGTGGCAATGGCCTCCCCGTTGCCCAAGCCCAGTTCGAGGCTTGGGGCAAAAAGATGCCGGTTCAGGTACCAGTAAAGCAGATCAAAGCCACCCTGAAGGACAGAAAATATTTCTTAACTATTCCTGGCAACCCGAAGCTCGCGGGGGCAATTAGCCTTGACTTCTTTCCCGGCGTGGCAGGACAAGCAACAACAGATAAGCCGAGTCACGTGACCAAGAATAGAGATGGGAGCTGGAGCTTGGTTGTGCCGGCGGGGCAAGCCATCAACGCCATGCCAAAGGAGGTTCCCTTCTTGGTGATCCCTCTTGATAAGGAAGGACATCACCTCAATCAGGGCGTCGAGTTCGTTCCTTCGTCATAATCTTGGCGTGCCACCTCAGCACTTTGACACGATCGTCATCGGAAGCGGCCTTGCTGGCCTGACCTTTGCCCTTGACGCCGCGAAACAGGGCCCGGTCATCGTCCTGACGAAGGCGCAACTTTGGGAATCCAACACCAGCTACGCGCAAGGTGGTATTGCCGCCGCCGTGGGCGAGAGTGACAGTTGGCAACTTCACGAACAGGATACGCTCATTGCCGGCGCCGGCTTGTGCGACCCAGCAGCCGTTCGGTTTCTCGTTCAAGAAGCTCCAGCTGCCATTGAATGGCTGGCCAGCTTGGGCGCCCAATTCGACAAGGAAACTGACCTAACCGACTGGGCCCTCGGGATGGAGGGCGGGCATAGCCGAAATCGGATCGTCCACCACGCAGACCGAACAGGTTGGGAGGTGGAGCGCGCGATGAACGAAGCTGTGCGCAAAGAACCTAACATCACCATCCTAGAGAACGCATTTGTTACTGATCTCCTGATGCAGGATGGGCGTTGCATCGGTTGCGCAATGCAGGATCGGGACCTTGGTATTCGATCCTTCACAAGCCGGGCCGTCATATTAGCCACCGGTGGCGCGGGGAGGTTGTACCAACACACGACAAATCCTAGAATTGCTACCGCGGATGGCGTCGCTCTAGCGGCAAGGGTCGGAGCTGCAATTCAGGACATGGAGTTCATGCAATTTCATCCCACTACGCTCTATCACCCACAGATGCGTTCATTTCTCATCACAGAAGCCGTTCGCGGAGAGGGTGGCACCTTAAGGAACCACCAAGGGGCTCGGTTCATGTACGATTACGACGAACGCTTGGAACTCGCGCCTCGCGATATTGTGGCACGAGCAATTGATGCCGAAATGAAGAAGCTCCAAACGTGGTGTGTCTATCTGGACATGACCCACTTAGCCCGCTCTCACATTGAGAGACACTTCCCAACCATTGTTGAAAGGCTTAAGGGGGTAGGGCTTGAGCCGCACAAGAATTGGATCCCCGTTGTTCCGGCTCAGCACTATTCATGCGGTGGGGTTGTTACCGACCTGAACGGGCGCACCAGCATTCCCGGCCTCTTCGCCGCTGGTGAAGTCGCCCGGACTGGCGTGCACGGAGCCAATCGCTTGGCCTCCAATTCCCTGTTGGAAGCTCTTGTCTTCGCCAAGGCAGCCGCCAGCGCATTGAGCGGTGAATCAGCCCCGAAAATTAAGCCAACGAGCCTTGGGAATAGGCATTCCATCTTGGAGGCGGATGCCCTTCGAATCAGGCGCTCCTTGGAAAAGACCATGACCGAGCACGTGGGCATCGTCCGCCACAATCGTGGACTCGCCCAAGCGAGCAATCGCGTCGCCGAGTTGACGCAGGAATACAAGGACCTTCCCGAAGCGCCACCCGATGTGTACGCAATTGAAGCAGAGAACCTCCTTATTGCGGCTAAGTCCGTTATTGATGGGGCAATTGCGCGACAGGTGAATGTGGGATTGCACTATAACGCAGACTTAGACATCGCCCCGGGCCATCAACCAAAGACAAGCATTGCGCCGAAGTGACCCGTAGCGGCAACGGCAAGTCCTGCAAGGATGAGCAGCCCAAAGTAGGCTGACGATTCGACTTCCCCTTTGCGTCGCCATAGAACAACTCCAGTGCACAAGATTAGGGCCGCCATAGCGCAGATGAAATGCGTAAGGTACTGTCCTTCCCACTTCATCCCTAGCTGGAATGATGCCCGCAAGCCCGTGAAGGCAGTCGGGACGATAAAGATCGTTCCCCACATGAGCCCCAGCCACCCCGCCCTGCGCAGCCCAGAATCCCGCTTGCGGTACCCGAATAACTCAAGGACGACGCCAAATAGTACTAGTGCGATCGGAAAGTGGACGTACAGGGGGTGAAAGCTATGCTTGGGGATCAGGTCACCGTCTGTTGCCACGGGCTTGCTGGTCGGCTTGTCCGTTGCGTTCGCGGGAGCGGTACCAGCGCTTACCTCATCTCCATTGGAAACTCCGTCGCCATCCGAATCCTTCAGGGCCAGTTCGTGCCAAAGCGCCTTAGTCATGAGCTCCGGCTTCGCCGTTTCTATGGCCTCTTCAACATCCCGCCCAAAGACATTCCGCTTTGGTGGATTGGTATGACAGAGCATGCACTTCATGGCCGCCAGCTTGGATGTTGTGCCAATTTCGGCTGCAACATGCATTGAGTTCATGATGTCTGGCGTACACCAGCCGAGAGACACAAGGCAACCGAGCACAAAACAGGCAAATCCGCGCATGGCGCGTATACTACCAGCCCACGAAAGTCAAAATCACCCGCGATTCGGCTAGATCCTCAAGGTCACCCGTACCGTTCCTGCTCGCTCGTGCTTGGCTACCAAGTGATATTCGCCCGGCCCACTGACCACCCATTCAAAGACTGCCATGTTATCGGTCCCATCAAACTGGTAGCCAAATCCACCCTTGCCGACATGTGACCAACCACTGAGCTGACCGGCATCTTGTCGCAACCTTCCGCTCGCAAGCCATTCTGGCTCAGTGCTACCAGCACCATGGGTAGGCTCACCGTTGCGGCTGATCTCACCCACAACCCCTCGAACTAGCTTCTTCATGTCCGCGTGCTTTGTCACGGTAGTTGGCAAATAGCCCGAGTTGATGACGGCCATCCGAATCCGGATTGAGCTACCTACAGCGGCAGTCTGAACCTCTTTCAATTCTAACTTCGGTGAAGCCGAGGCCTGCCAAATGGCAAAGTCTCCCAGGGGCGCGATTTCCTTCTCCAAGAACTTTGGCGGGGGGTTCCGAAACGCATTGAAAGCGTCCCAGCCACCAATTTCTACTTCACCAAGTTGCGGGTGGGTAAAGGGCTTCCAGTCATGGTAGCCCTGACCATCCAGCTTCTCATCACTCCACTTGAGCATTTTCAGATCATCCTCAAAGGGGTGATCCCGCCCCCAGTCAATGTACTTGTAGTCTGTAATGCCGGCCTGGCGCTGCGGTGCCCAGATTTCGCATGTCCAAGCATGGACCCCTCGATGCTCAAACATCCAGTCATCAAAGGTGCCCGTGATCACTTCCTTGGGGTGGTACTTAAACTCGTGAAAATTGCTGATCGCCGGGTACCCAGTGATCTCCTGACACTTCACGCCAAAGTCTTTGTAAACCCATAGGTCTTCGGCGGGCATATCGTCATCGGGGTAACGGCAAGGTGGACGCAGGAACACGCCGCTGTAGGTATGGAAGGTAATAGCTCCACAGATATTCGGGCGGTCAAAGATGGCCTGCACTGCGGCTCGAATCTCCGGTTCACTGGTAGGATAGGGTCCAGCGCCGTACTGCTCGTGTTCTTGCCGCCACGCCGCCGGGAAATTTCGGTTCATATCGAGCCCTTGCTTCACCTTTCTGCCCCGCATAGTTAGGCCGTCGTAGTTGTGAAACAGCCCTTCAGGGATAACTCGGTAGTAAGTACCCCCGACATCATTGGGCTGTCGTTTTTCCATCAGGCGCGGCTCCCGCTCGCTCACCTTCCATGGACCGTTGGCATCCTTGATACGAATATTCAAGAGCTTGCCATCGCCATTGATGTCCTTTCGTTCGAGCCCGTAAAGATCCTCTTCATTAAAGGGATAGGGCCGGGTCGAACTACGGATCATCCTTGGCACATCTTCTAGGGCCCATTCTGCGCCATCAGGGTTTAGCCGAGGCACCAGGTAGAACGCTCGCGAGTTGAGGACATGGGTTATCTGCTCATCCTTGCCAAAGCCGGTGCAGAGCTTGTTGAGCAGATGCAGGATAGCGGTCCCGGCACTCACCTCAGTGGCGTGGATATTTCCATCGCACCAAAAGGCGGGCTTATCCTCTGCGGGCCCGGTTTCCGAATTGGTAACGGTCAGTAACCAGATATCCTTGCCTTCGTAGCTCTTGCCGATACTCTCCACTTCAACCAACGATGGAAACTCCTTGGCAAAGTCGTGGAGTAATTTCGAGAAGTCGTCGTAACGATAGTACCGATTGAAGGCAATTTCGACCATAAGTTCATTATGCCGGAGATCGACTCACTACCTTGAGGTTAAGTTGCGCTCCTCAGTAGCCTGCGACTTTCCCGAGCAAAAAAACCACAATCTTCTTGAAACTGTGGAATAGCTACGGTAATGCGACGAAAAGGCTTTACCCTGGTAGAAATTATGATCGTGGTGCTGATCATAGGCATCCTACTCGCGGTCGCCGTACCCCAATGGGTTCGAGCAAGAGAAAGTACCCGCACGCGCACCTGCATGAAGAATCTCTACGAGATTGATAATGCCAAAGCTCGTTGGGCCATGGAGAATAACCTTCCCGGTTCATCCGTTCCGACGGCAGCCGATATTGCCCCAATTTTTATTAAAGGAGCAATGCCTCTTTGCCCTGTTTCTGGCGTCTACACGATCAATCAGGTCGATATTGAGCCCAGTTGCAGTATTCATGGCAACCTGGGCGCCTGGACTCCGTAAGGTTTTCTACGCGGCCTGGCGTTCATCCCATGACTGCGACAAGTCATGCTTACCCCATGCCAAATCCATAAGGTACTGGTGAGCTCGTTCCTGCTCCCCGGCGTCACACAGGGTCTGCAAGGCATCCAACTCATCTTGAAGCCAGTTGAAGTCCACGGGCGAAGTAAGGGCCATTCTGATCTTGGGTTGGTCAGTAGGAATCAACGACTCCACGTCATAGGTCAATTCTTCGTAAAGTTTCTCACCGGGCCTCGGACCAATAAACTTTACGTCAATATCCTCGTGGGGCACCAAGCCATGTAGTCGGATCAGATCATAGGCTAGGTCAACAATCTTGACTGGATCACCCATATCTAGAATGAACAATTCTCCGTTCTCGCCGATTGCGCCGGCTTGGAGGATCAATTGAACAGCCTCGGGAATCGTCATGAAGAACCTAGTCATATCCGGGTGAGTGATGCGAACGGGCCCTCCTCGCTGAATCTGACTCTTTATGAGCGGGACTAATGAACCCCGCGAGCCTAAGACATTCCCGAATCGAACGACGGCAAACTTCGTCTCAGACCGTTGCGCGTAAGCTCCAACGACCATTTCCGCCACGCGCTTGGTCGCCCCCATCACGCTTGTTGGCTTTACGGCCTTATCCGTTGAGATCAGTACAAATCGTCGGGCTTGATGTTGAACAGCTGTTTCCACGGCGCAGAGCGTCCCGAACACATTGTTGCGAATGGCCTCAATCGGATTGGATTGCATGAGCGGAACATGCTTATGCGCCGCCGCATGGAACACGACCGACGGTTGGACCTTGGCAAAGGCATACTTCATGGCATCCGCATCGCGGACATCAGCGACAACGCATGTCGGGGTGAAGCTTGTCGTCTGGATCAGTTCCTGCTCGATCTCGTAGAGGCTGTTCTCGCCCTTTCCCAACAGGGTAAGCCGAGCTGGTTCTAACGCTGAGACTTGACGGGCTAGCTCGCTACCGATGGAACCGCCGCCGCCTGTAATCAGGACGCTTTCGCCCCTAGTGATTTGGTTGAGTAAGTCGGGGTTGGGTTCGGCAACTGGACGACGGAGCAAGTCTTCAAGATCTACTTTGCGCAATTGCTGTCGCAAGTTCACTGCTCCGTGAAGCAAATTGGATACGCTCGGCAAAGTGCGTACCCGAACATTGGTCTTCATGCAGAGGTCATTGACGCGACGCATAGTTGAGCCATCCGCACTAGGAAGGCAGATGATGATCTCTTCGATATCTAGGTTCTGAACAAGGTGCTGAACGTCCGCGGTAGTCCCGAGCACGCGGACCCCTTGGATAATGAGCGACCGCTTGAGGGGATCATCATCCACGAATCCAACGACCACACGATGCTCATTCCGAACTCGGCCAAGTTCGCGCAATACAAACTCACCAGCATCACCGGCTCCAACGATCAGGGTTCGTATCCGTCGAGTTTGTGAGCCCCAAGGGCGATGACCCCAGCTGACAAGGCGGGTGACCACACGACTGCCCGTCATCCCAACCAAACTCAAGAATCCAAAGAGGAGCGGAAAGGCCAAGTTCTTCGAGCCGATTTGCAGGCGATCTACGCACGCCAGGCCCAAGGTTAAGACCATGGAAACCAAGCTAAGGTTAAGTTGATCATATAACCCAACATAGCGAGGGTTGATACGATGGATTCCTCGCCACAACAATGTGGCGGCGGAAACCACCAACATCGGTCCTGCATAGATTGCAATGTAGCGTTCACCTGTTAGAACCCAGCGTTCCTGAGTCCCGATATAGAGAGCTCCTGCCAAGCTGAGTTGAATCCAGACGATGTCTGGAAGAATTCGAAACAACGCACGTCCAATTCGAAATAGGGGCAAGCTCACAGTGTCCTCATCGCCCTAACTAGACTGGTAGGGCTACTAGGATTATCGGCGGACCATTGCGGGGTTTCAAGCCCAAATTGGTCGTAATGCGGGCAATTCAGACGAATGAGCCCTTCTAATCTTCAAATGGATCAATCTCAACCGGTGGCCCCGCCCTTCGCCCGGACAACACGGCCTCGACCTCCATCGGACTCACTAAGACTTCACGAGAACGAGCCCCAACGCGGGGGCCAACGATCCCTCGGTCTTCCATCATATCCAAGAGGCGCGACGCTCGCTGGAAGCCAATACTGAACTTGCGCTGAATCATGCTTGTGCTCGCCTCTTGGCGATCAACGACAAACGTGACAACTTCCTGCCACAACTCATCATGTGCTTCTTCGGCTACTTCCCTTTCGCGCTCCTTGACGGCGATCGAAATAGGATCAAGGACGTATTGCGGTGCCTCTTGCTCACGCCAAAACTCGCAAACTGCCTCAATTTCCTTCTCCCCAACATAGCAACCTTGCATTCGGGTCGGCTTGTTTGCATCAATGGGCATAAAGAGCATGTCACCCTTCCCCACCAGCCTTTCAGCTCCCGCACCATCAAGAATGGTGCGGGAGTCAATCTGCGAGGAGACCGCGAATGCCATCCGGCTGGGGATGTTTGCCTTGATCGTGCCCGTGATCACGTCCACGCTTGGCCGTTGGGTGGCGATAACAAGGTGGATGCCCACGGCTCGAGCCAATTGAGCCAGCCGAACAATGCTAGTTTCCACCTCGGCCGCAGCCTGGATCATAAGGTCGGCCAACTCGTCAATGATGACAACGATATAGGGCATCTTGTCTTGGAAGCTAGCTTGGGCATTATAACCGTCAATGTTCCGTACGCCGATCTCGCTTAAGCGGTCGTACCTCATGTCCATCTCCCTCCAGACCGCTCGAAGAACTCCGGGGGCTTCCGTGATATCTTTGACCACGGGACACATGAGATGTGGAATGCCATCAAAAAGGGTCAGTTCAACTCGCTTGGGGTCAATCATGACGAGCCGAACATCCTTGGGCGTGTTGCGAAGCAGCAAGGACGTGATAATGCTGGCGAGCCCGATGGATTTACCGCTATTGGTCGCGCCGCCAATCAAGAGGTGGGGCATCTTAGATAGGTCAGCGTAGCGATTGTTACCACTTACGTCTTGGCCTAAGGCGACGATGAGGCGGTTCGGCCCATCGAGAAACTCGTTCGTCTCGCAGACCTCACGCATGCCAACCATTGCGGGCTGACTATTGGGGACTTCAACACCTACAGCGGCCTTACCGGGAATCGGAGCTTCAACGCGTACGTGCGCCGCCGCTAGATTCATGGCAATGTTGTCACCCAAATTGGTAATGCGGCGGACATTGACCCCGGGGCCGAGCTGAATCTCGTATCGGGTGATCGTAGGGCCGGTTGCAACCTCGGTTACGTTGGCTTCGATCCCAAACTCCTCCAGTGTACGCTCCAGAGTCTCAATATTGGCCTGCATTTCTTGAGCACTTCGACGCTGCTTGGGTGGTGGCTGATTGAGCAAGGTCAATGGTGGGAGCTTGTAACCTTCCTTGTCCTTGGGAGTTGGCTGCAGGGTGAATGGATTCTCCGCCTTATGGATAATCGTGGCCTTGCGCGGTGCAGGCCCTGGTGACTCTTCCTCCACTTCATTCACCACCGGCATCCGGACAGCCGCGCGTTCGGTAACTGGCAACGAGATTCGCTGAGCCGGCTTCTTGCGGCGGCTTGTCAGGCTCGACATGATCATGTGGAGAGGCGAATTGACACAGAGGATCACACCCACCATTCCAAGGGCACCTAAGCCGACCGGCTTAGCTTGCCCTAGTAGGGTGTCAAATGCCCACCCGATGATTGCTCCGATATAGCCACCCGAATGTTGGGCCGCTAAGGGATCAAAATAGTCACCTCGTGGCTGGCTTGACGCCATGGATCCAACGAGGGTGAGGAAGAGGCACGCAACCCCCCAGCTCAGGCGCCCCACTTCGAACTGCCGACGGCCGAGCAAGCCGGTGGCACCGAGAATTAGCAAGGCCACCGGGGCAGCCCAGGCGGCTCGCCCGAAAAGCGTGGAGAAGACACTGCCGAGCGCGTTGCCGATGACTCCTGCGTTCCCGAGCCCAAGCGCGATCGTCATGATCAGCGCAACCGCAACAAGTACAACTCCAGCCACGTCGCCGTGACGGTGCGATGACTCCACCGGTTTTGAATTTCGATTGGCGCGTGTTGCCATCCTAGCCTCAGGTGCGCTACGCATTGATGCATTCCATTGACCCCGCGTAGTCGTTTTTTAGTATACAGGAAGTTGCACTTGTTTGCGGCTCATTCTTTTCTTGATGCTAGAATGGCGCGAGGGACATCATGAGCTATTTCGTCGTTGATTCAAATACCGGACAGAAGTACGGCCCCGCCGACATAGACGTTCTGAATCAATGGATCGCGGAGGGGCGGGTAATTCCTCAGACTGTGCTGGAAGATGCCGATACCGGATCCCGAATTGGAGCCGGGGCGATCGCGGGGCTGAATTTTGGGATTGCACCACCGCCAGCAACACCTAAGCCTCCGTCGGCCGACGTGTTCCCCAATTCAGCTTCGAGTTCAGACGCCCCCTTTGGGGCCCCCAGCCCCTACCCGCGCGACATCGGGACAAGTTCAGATCAAAGTGGCAAAATCATCGGGAGCTATGTCTGTAGCGTGATCGGGATTTTCTGCTGCCCGATTGTCCTTTGCTCGGTTGGCATCATGTTGGCGAATCAAGCGAAAGATGCAGGAGATCAGCGTGGGGCAACCGCTAAGACGGTCGGAATTGTCTGCCTCGTGATCGGTATTCTTTTTGGCGTGCTGAGTCTTGGATTGAATAGGCGATGAGTTATTTCGTGGTGGATCCAAAGTCAGGGCAGAAGTACGGGCCTGCGGAACTCTCGGTCTTAAATAGCTGGGCGGCTCAGGGCCGAATCCATCAAGACACGATTATTGAGGACACGGTAACCGGCTCCCACCAACGAGCATGCGAGTTGTATGGTCTTCACTTACCACCCGTTCCGCCTCCCAGCCCCCAGTTTTCGCAGTTTAGAGAGCCGCCTTCACCCTATCCGCGTCAGAGTGGAACCCCTGGTCAATCACCGGGGCAGGCAGACGTAACCAATGCCTGGATTTACTTCGCACTAGGGTTCGCTGTCTGTAGCATTATCTTCTTGCCCCTATCAATCATCTCCGCTAACAAGGCGATCGCACAAGGAAACACGTCGGCAAACGTTGCCAAGATATTGTCAATCGTGTTACTCATCCTGAACTTACTGGCGGTAGTTGCCTTCGTTGGGTTTATCGCACTAGCCGCGAGTAACCCTTAGGTCTGGTGAATGACCTCGGTCGCGCCCATGAGGAACGCCTCAACTTCGCAGTAAGGGTCATCTCTAAGCATCACCGCACAAAGCGATGTGTGCCTCTCGGAAACCAAGTGCCGGGCACGATTAATCACGTGGAGGCTGTCAGAGTAGACCACTTCCGCGGGCGCTAGGGCCGAAAATAAGAGCAGGTCCTCAGCCTCTTCGGCCTCTATCACTTGATAACCCTGAGTTCGCAACTGCAGCGCCAAGGTCGTTCTCAGTACCTGATTGCGGACACATAAGAACGCAACGTGGTCATCAGAAAATCGTTGGCCGTTGACAGTGGGTGGGTGGATTGGCGGTCGCTCCCGCATCCCCTCATGAAGGGGCAATGGGACGGTTCCAATATTCGAGCTAGAGACCTGAGTCAACATGGCGAAATGCCAAAAGGGGGAATGCCATTACTATACAGCATTTTCGGCAAAAACTGGAAGTTTTTTCAGGTTTTTTCATCCGCCCAGCCATGGATCTGGTGCGGCGGAACCACCATTACATTCGGCTTGATGACTCGGACAAACTCATCAAAGCTCGCCTCCTTGATTTCACCATTGTCTCGCAACTCGTCATACATTCTCTTCAGCGCCTCCGCCGTGGAAATCTCGTGGATATCGGCATCAAGCCACAATCCGGGAGTAGCTTCCTCGCTGCGATACGCAATAGCAACCACGTAGGGAGTCTCCTCGACCCCATCTTCCCCTTCAATCGTGCTCCATGTGCCCGCCTTGGGCTTGAGACCCGACTTCTCCAAAGTGTCCAAAGCTTTCGCAAGCGAAGTGCGAAACTTGGCCTCAATGAGTAGACCCGATGCCGGGTCGCCAGCCGTCGCGAGCGTGTGCCTCCCACTTGCGATCACGTAAACATCTTTCACCTTGAGCCGGCTTTCTACTTCAGCAACAAAGCTCTCCGGAGATACACGCAATACCATCAGGAGATAGAATACTCCCACTAAGCGAGGACAACGTTGTCAACTGAAAGTCAGACCATCAATACGCTACTCGAAGAGTCACGCACCTACGAACCATCCGCCGAGTTTCGAAGTCAGGCGAACCTAAATGATCCATTGATCTATGCCACTGCGGCTGAGGACCCAGTCGCATTTTGGGAGGAGCAAGCCAAGCAACTCAGCTGGACCCAACCTTGGTCGCAAGTTCTTGATGATTCCGGCGCCCCGTTCTTCCGATGGTTTGTGGGCGGAAAGTTGAATGCCTGCTATAACTGCGTTGATCGACATGTCGAAGCAGGTCTTGGTGAGAAGCCAGCCATTATTTGCGAAACCGAACCCGGCGATCATCGGATCTATACGTATTCCGAAACCTTGGTCGAGGTGTCCAAGATTGCCAATGCCCTGAAGGCATTGGGGGTTAAGAAAGGCGACCGAGTTTGTGTTTACATGCCAATGACCGCCGAGTTGTGCTTCACCATGCTGGCCTGCGCCCGCATTGGAGCGGCCCACAATGTGGTCTTTGGTGGCTTCAGTCCGGACTCCATTGCTGAGAGGGTCAATGATGCTGAGGTGAAGGTGATTGTTACCGCCGATGGCGGCTGGCGCCGAGGCAAAGTGATTGAACTCAAACGGATGGTGGATGAAGCCATCGAGCTGGGCTGCCCCACCATTGAAAAGGTCCTGGTCTATGAAAGGCTAGGCGACGCAACACAATACAACAAGGGCACTTGGTACGAGGGTCGGGACGTTTCATGGTCCGATCTTGTTGAGAATCAGCCCGACAGCTGCCCGTGCGAGGAAATGGAAAGTGAAGATTTGCTTTTTATCCTCTACACCAGTGGATCAACCGGGAAACCAAAGGGCATTATGCACACGACCGGCGGGTACTTAACCGGCGTCAATGCCACAAGCCGCTGGGTTTTCGACCTCAAGCCCGATGACATCTACTGGTGCACGGCTGACTGCGGCTGGGTTACGGGGCATAGTTACATTGTGTACGGGCCGATGTCAAACGCGGCTACCGTTCTCGTGTACGAAGGATCACCCGACTTCCCCGATAAGGATCGCTTCTGGAGAGTGATTGAGAAGCATCGGGCCACGATCCTTTACACGGCACCCACAGCGATTCGCACTTTCATGAAATGGGGCACGCAATACCCGGAGCAGTGCGACCTCTCGTCGCTACGTCTGCTGGGATCGGTCGGCGAGCCCATAAACCCGGAAGCGTGGGTTTGGTACCACAAGTACATCGGGCGGAAGAATTGCCCCATCGTTGATACCTGGTGGCAAACGGAGACCGGAGGCATCATGATTTCTCCGCTCCCAGGGCTTACGACAACCAAGCCAGGCTCAGCAACCCGTCCCTTACCCGGCATTAGCGCCGCAATATTGAGTGAAGAGGGGCACGCGCTAACAACAATCAGTGGGAGTATCGATAAACCAGAGGAGCCGATTGGTGGCATTCTCGCCCTGACAAAACCCTGGCCCTCAATGTTGCGCGGGATTTGGGGGGATCCGGAGCGCTACGTAAATACGTATTGGTCGCGCTTTGATGGCCTGTACTTTCCTGGGGATGGCGTTAAGCTTGACGAAGATGGGTTCCTATTTCTCCTCGGTCGGGTAGACGACATAATGCTGGTGGCCGGTCACAATATCTCCACCATGGAGGTGGAGTCTGCCCTCGTGGACCACCCAGCCGTCGCCGAGGCAGCGGTCATTGGTAAGACTCACGAAATCAAGGGACAAGGTATCTGCGCCTTTGTGACCATCAAGAGCGACGTTCAAGTAACCGAATCAACCATTGATGAGCTTAAGGCCCATGTCGGGATCAAGATTGGTCCGATTGCGAGGCCCGACGACATCATCCTCACAGCCGAGCTACCTAAGACGCGGTCGGGCAAGATCATGCGCAGGCTCCTTCGCGATATTGCGGAGGGCCGAGAACTTGGCGACACGACGACTTTGGGCGATCCGAATGTTGTTGCGGCCTTGCGGGATAAGTACGAGGCCGACGGCGCATGAGCCGAGCCCCAGCCTTACTGCTGGGGCTGGATTACCAAGACGGGCTTACCATAGCTCGCAAAATAGCGCCACGCCTCATAGAGGTTCGGAATCCCTTTGCCTTCCAAGTTAACCGGGTCGCACTGGCCAGCCAATTTGATGGTGGCTTCGCTTGCGGCTTGGTACTTGTCAGCTTCCGACGCTAGCTTCCTTGCATCATCTGCCGCTTTACGGGCCTCATCCATCTGACCATTAGCCCGGAAGCCGGCAGCCTGCCCGTCCGCGACTGAGCTTGCTTGGCGCAACCGAAGAGCCTCGGCTCCTTGCACCATGCTCAAAACATACTGGGCCGCACCGTACTCCGGACCAGCCGCGGCGGCCGACTGGGCATACTTCATTGCGTCCGCTTGCTTATTGTCAATTAGCGCGCTGATTGCCAATCCGGTCAGAGCTTCAAAAGATTCTGGCTTTGCCGCAATCGCCGCTTCAAACATCACGCGGGCCAAAGACCGATAGTAGGCAACGTCTTCCTTTCCGCTCTCTGGATTTGTTGAGTATCCAATCAGTTGATTTCCGCGCATGATGTAGGCGTCGTAACTCGAGGGCTCGTTCAACACCGCTTGCTCGAATGAGTTCTTGGACCCTTCGTAGTCGTTGGCTGAATTGAAAAGAATGGATCGGTAGATCATGACCACAAATCGTTGGTCCTCATCCTTGACCAAGTCGTTCACAAAACCGCTAAAAGCCTGGGCGCGGCCTCTTGCCAAGGCAAGAAACGCTTGAGCCGAGCGGACGGTTACATCACTAGAATCATTTTTGATCGCCTCGGTTTCGGCGGCGATAGAGCCGTCAGCGTCTCCGGTTCGCTGGCGCGTAATCGCAACCAATGCCCAACCAGCCGCATCGGGTAACCCGCGCTTACTGTAAATGCTAGCGTTCTCGGCAGCCTGTCGGAACTTGCCACCACGCAATTGGGCATAAATCAGGCGGTTTGCAACGGCGCTGTTGCGGGGGCTTGAACGGAAGAGCGGGTCAAGCTCTCGGTAGACCAAGCTGTACCGACCGGACCGAATCGCAAGGTCAACAAAACGCAGGCGATTCTCGTCGTTCACCGGGCCAAAATTGTCCAAGCGGCTTTCGTAAATCGAGGCTCGGCTCGCAGCGGCCTGTCGTAGCGCCTTATCAATGATATTGACCGTATCCTCTCGGGATGATCCCGTCGCATTGAAGGCCGTTCGCAACGAAATAGCCGCCTTGAGGTCAAGCGCATCCGCATTCTTAGGATCTTCAGCAAGGATATCTTGCACAAACTTCTGGGCCGCGTCGTAAACTCCGCGACCAAAATTAGCGCGCGCCAAAAGAACGCGGGCTCCGATGTGCTTGGGAGATGCCTTCAGGGCCACCCGACCCTTATCAATGGCAGGTAACCACTTGCCTTCGGCCAGCAAGGCTTGCCCTTGATCCACAAAAAAGTCAGCTCCCTTTCCTAGTTCATTATCCACGACCAAGTTAAGGTTAAGAACCTTCTGAGCTCCTTCACTGTCGTAGGCCAATACTTTGACTTTGATCGGGCCTTCCTTCTCAGCAATGGTGTCAATATCGAACTCATACGGCGTACTCTCGTCCGTAGAACGCAGGTCGTCGTTGACGTAAAACTCAACCTCAGAAACCGTATGGGAAGACTGAACAGTGATACGAAAGCCTTGGAGGCCGCTGATCTTCTGCCCGTCCTTCACACTGCAAGTGATAGAGATTTGGGCTTGGGCAACCGCTGCAATCACAGCAGCGGACAGAGCCAGGATGAATCGGTTAACATTGCGCATGGGCGATTTCCGTATTATGACGGCTCGCGCCATCATTTCTATACGGCGGTTTCGCCATGCTCTTTGGTTCGGATGCGGATGGCGTCTTGGACGGGTTCCACGAATATTTTTCCGTCGCCTGGCTCGCCCGTTTGGGAATGAGCGATAATCGCCGCAATTACCTGGTCTTGCAATCCGTCCGGCACGACGACACAAATCATGGCTTTGGGCGGCAAATGACTCAAGGTCTGTTGCCCGCCAAAGGCCACACCGCTCTCCGGGCTATTGCCACACCCCCGGACTTCGCTCACGGTCATCCCGGTAACGCCGAGATCAGCGACCGCAGTCTTCACGTCTTCGGTCCGATGCGGGCGTATATACGCAGTAATTCGACGCATGTTCACCTAGTATGAGCGGTAAACTCTTATCCAATGCCCTACGTCATCACGGAAGCCTGCATCGGAGTGAAGGACAAGTCATGTATGAACGTTTGTCCGGTGGATTGTATATACGAAGGCGAGGACATGGTCTACATCCACCCGGATGAGTGTATTGACTGCGGACTCTGTGAACCAGAATGCCCCGTGACGGCGATCTTTGTCGATACTGATGTACCCCCAAACCTAACGAGCTACATCGAAAAGAACAAGGAGATGGCGGAGAAACTCCGAGGCTAAGCCGCTTCAGCAACTTGGTCGAACAGTCCAAGCCACCTTGCGCCGGGAGCTTCGAGTTGGACCCCCAATCGGTGGGCTCCGATCGGATCGCTATCTTCAACGCAGTAACGGATCGTTCCGCGGAGCTGATAGATCTCGCTTTCGTAGTGGACTTCCATGTCTACCGTTGAACCAACAAGTACGTCTCCTTGCAGCACCATACATAGCCCTTCTCGGGAGATATTGCTGACACGGCCAACTAATTCCTTGCCATCCCAGTGGCAGTGAACCGAAATACCATCCACCATCACCCGCGCGGGTTCCGAAGCGGGCATGAACTTAATGTCTCGGCCGACCTCAAACTCAGCGGGACTCTTGCCTGAAACCATTAATTTGGCATTCAATACCAAGCGAACGGACGGCCCGTGGACCTCAACGATGTACTCCTCACCAATCTCTCCCACATTTGGCTCAAGGATCGCGACCTTCAGCCGGCTAGCGGTCATCTGGACCATCCAGCCATTTAGTATCTCGCCATCGGTCTGGCGCACGAGTCGGACTCTCGCACTGGCCAGTCGGCGAAAGGATTCGCTGTTCATAGGACCTTTGTTCCATGTTTAATGGATTTCCTTGACTACTCAAGATTTCGTAAGCGATGAGCCCCATATTGAGGCTTGCGGTAACCTAAATCAAGTGCCTGAAAATGAACCCGTTTAACGACCTATCCCCTGAACAGCGCACGATCTATGATGTCCAAGAGCAGTTCATCATGGAATGGGGTCGGATGAGCTCAAGCTGGGGCATCAACCGTACTATGGCCCAAATCCACGCCCTGCTCTTTATCACGGGCAAGCCATATAGCATGGATGAGATCATTGAGCGCCTCCACATCAGCCGAGGAAATGCCAGCATGAACTTGCGTGACCTCATGGAATGGGGCATTATCCGCCGCTTCAGGAGACCGGGCGATCGCAAGGATATCTATCTGACAGAGTCCGAACCTTGGCAGATGGTAGCTAGGGTGGTCCGTGAGCGGAAGCGTCGCGAACTTGACCCGACCAGCAAGGTGATTTCCGAATGTCTGGACAACGTCCCCAAAAGCGAAGAGCTTGAAGACGCGAAGCTAGTGCGAGAGCGGCTTCAAGGGCTCCTGGACATCTTTGGCATGGTAGATGCAGTGTATGAACAGGTGTTCAAGAACGACGAGACATTTCACCAAACCTTAAAGCTCTTCGGTAGAAATGGCTGAATTGAGCAGTATTGTCGTATAAACAGATGGGTGAATCGTTGAATCCTGCTTCTTCCCGACGACGTAGTGGCCGTTCTCAAGCCATCCCGCCGACCGTTCCCTTGTTACCTGTGCGGGACAACGTACACTTTCCGCAGCTGGTCGGGACCCTGCTGATTGGTCGCGAGATCTCCTTGCGAGCTCTACAAAGTGCGATCCGCAAGGAGAGGATGGTTTTGGTCGTAGGGCAACGCGACGTTGCTGTAGATGAGCCCCGTGCTGAAGACCTCTATCGGATCGGCACGCTATGCGAGGTCGTCCAGATCATGCCGATGCCTGACGGCACCATGCGGGTCATCCTGCGCGGCCTGAGTCGCTCAAGAGTAGAGCGATTCCTATTTAAGCGAGGCTTTTACACCTCAGAGTACGAGGTGCTCCTTGAAGAGCAAGCCATCGGCCCAGCGAGTGAGGCCCTACGACGCGAAGCAATTGAAGAATTTCAGCAAATTGCATCGCTCGGGAAGCAGGTGCCGGTTGAAGTTCTAGAAGTCCTACCGAGCATTGATGACACCGGGCATCTGGCCGACCTCATGGCAGACCACCTCACCCTTCGAGCGTCGGTCAAGCAGGAGCTGTTGGAGGAAACAGACTGTGCGCGGCGCATGGAAAAGCTTATTCAGGTCTTGGCATCCGAACGCCAAGTTCTGGAACTCCAAAACGATCTTCGCCACCGTGTTGAAGAAGAGCTTGGTAACACCCAGCGCGAGTACTACCTCCGCGAACAACTGAAGATTATTCAAAGCGAACTAAGTGGAGGAGACGAAGCATTCTCGCCCGACAATGAAGCGCTTGCTACCGCCATACGGGCCGCAGGGATGCCGCAAGAGACCGAGGAGAAGGCGATTCTGGAACTGAAACGCCTTGAGCGTGCACCCAGCAGTTCGCCGGAAAACATGGTCATTCGTAATTACCTTGACTGGTTGATCGGTCTGCCATGGACTTCCTTGAGCCAGGATCGCTTAGACGTCAAGGCCGCCGCTCAAATCCTTAACGAAGCGCATTTCGGCTTGGAGAAAGTTAAAGACCGAGTCCTAGATTTTCTCGCCGTGCGTCAATTGTCGGGCTCCCTCCGTGGCCCCATCCTTTGCTTTGTCGGACCGCCCGGCGTTGGAAAGACGAGCCTCGGACGTTCCATTGCCGAAGCCCTGGGTCGGAAGTTTGTTCGCCTTTCGCTCGGGGGTATCCGTGATGAGGCGGAAATCAGGGGGCACCGAAGGACTTATGTTGGATCCATGCCTGGACGGATTATCCAGGGGGTCAAGTCCTGTGGGACGCGCAATCCGGTCTTCATGCTTGATGAGATAGACAAGATGACGACGGACTTTCGCGGTGACCCCACATCAGCTCTGCTCGAAGCCCTTGACCCCGAGCAAAACGAACACTTCAGCGATCACTACATTGAGGCATCATTTGATCTGAGCGCCGTCATGTTTATCGCGACCGCGAACGTCCTTGAGAATGTCCCGGCTCCCCTGCGAGATCGCATGGAAGTCATCCAATTTCGTAGCTATACGGAGCAGGAGAAGCTGGAGATCGCACGACGATTCTTGGTGCCCAAGATGGCTTCACAACACGGCCTCAAGACGGGCCAGCTCAAGGTTGATGACCGGGCTCTGCAGCAAGTCATCCGCGAATATACGCGGGAAAGCGGAGTGAGGAGCTTGGAGAGAGAGATTGCGACTCTATGCCGAAAGACGGCGCGACGTATCGCCGAGGGCAAAGCGGAAAAAGTTCGCCTCTCGACGAAGGATTTAGGCTCGTTCCTCGGGCGCCCTCGGTTCCGATACGGAATGCGGCAAGATCGCGACCAGGTTGGGGCCAGCACCGGGCTGGTGTACACCGAAGTCGGAGGCGACACCGTAACCATTGAAGCCAGTCTAATGCCTTCGCTGGGCCCCGAACCGAACGTACAACTTACGGGTTCGCTGGGGAATGTCATGAAGGAGTCCGCGCTCACGGCCGCTACTTACGCCCGAGAACACGCCAGCAGCTACGGACTTGAGCAGACCTTCGCCAACGATATGCACATCCACGTTCCCGAGGGTGCGGTGCCCAAGGATGGACCGAGTGCTGGAGTGACCATTTTGACGGCGATCGTCAGTGCCATGACAGGCCGCCCAGTACGGCGGGACCTTGCGATGACGGGCGAGATTACGCTTCGAGGCAAGGTGCTTGCCGTTGGCGGGATCCGCGAGAAACTACTCGCTGCCCACCGGGCGGCGATTAGGGAGGTAGCCATTCCGCGAGATAACGAGAGCGATCTTGAAGATCTTCCAGCGGGCGTTCGGGAGCAATTACAAGTTCATTTTGTGCAAACTGTGGATGAGGTGTTACGCCTTGCCCTGGTCCCATGATCCTGCCCAACAATATCGTCGCCGAGCCTGATTTCGGCCTTAAGGTAGATGCTGTTTACGCCCGCCAGATTCCGGCAAGGGCACGCTCCTTGGTTCGAATTGACCCGATTGAAGCCGAGGTGATTACCGGCAAGCTAAAGGCCGAAAAGCCTTGGGAATCGCGTGCAATAACGGGCTGGAAAGTCGCCCCCGCTGGCTATGTGTGGATCCGCATCATTAGCCCTAAGAACCAGATTCTCCAACTCAATGTGTCGGGGGCTTCCATGGCCTATGTCAACGGTGAACCCCGAGTTGGCGATGTCTACGGCTATGGGACGTACTTCATACCGGTCGTTATGAAGCAGGGAGAAAACGAAGTCCTGCTGACCGGCTTCCGAGGTGATGCCACGCTGAATTGGCGGAAGGTAGAAGCCGAGATTGAGCTAGACCGATTTGACGCAACGCTACCTGACTTCCGCGTAGACGCTCATGCGGCTCAAGGCTCTTGGGGCGGATTTGTCGTACGGAATAACTCCGCGCGACCTCGTACCGTTTCACTCCACGCTGAAGGAGCACGTCAAACCCTGCCCGCTGAGATACGTCTGATCCCTCCTCTTGGAATGGTGAAGGTCCCCATTGCCATTCCAAATGCCTCGGCGTTCAGCGTGGTCCTCCAAGAAGGTAGTTCGACGTGGGCAAACAAGGTGTTCAAACTGCAGAGCCGCAAGGCCGGCGAACCCTTTCGCCGGACCTTTCGAAGCGCCATGGACGGAAGCGCTCAATACTATGCGGTCAACCCAAGTTCGAAGCCGAATCCGAAGGTGGCCGTGTTATCGCTCCACGGTGCAAGCGTGGAAGCCATTGGCCAAGCCCAGGCCTACGGACAAAAGGATTTTTGCGACATCATCTGCCCCACCAATCGCCGCCCATTTGGGTTCAACTGGGAGGGTATCGGTCGTAAAGATGCCCTGGAAGTCCTATCCGACGCCCGATCGCTGGCGAACTACGATCCAAACCGAATCATGCTTACGGGACACTCAATGGGGGGTCACGGCACTTGGCATTTGGGAGCAAACTACCCAAACATCTTTGCCGCCATTGCCCCTTGCGCGGGCTGGATATCGTTCGACACCTACGCCGGGGGGGCAAGTTACAACCTCAACGACCCCGTGCAGAAGCTGCTTGCGAGGGGCAACCACACCAGCGACACATTGCTCCTGAAGGCAAATTTCAGCCAGTACCAAAGTGTGTACATCCACCATGGCGGGGCGGATGAGACTGTCCCTGTCACAGAAGCCCGGAAAATGCGAGATGAATTGTCTCCCATCGCAAAGGTGACCTACAGCGAGGTGCCCGGCATGGGGCATTGGTTTGACAACGACCCCGCGCCCGGCGCGGACAGCGTGGACTGGAAACCATTTTTTGATATCTTTAGGACTGCTCACAAGTCAGATCCAGTTCAGTTGGGGAAGGTTCGATTTGGAA
>JADLGZ010000052.1 GCA_020849075.1 Fimbriimonadaceae bacterium
CGAATGCACTTGTTGAACTGATTGAAGAAGCTTACAAGGAGCTTTGGGAAAATGCTGAAAAGGTGAAGGACAAGCTTGATTTCAAGCCATCCGAAACAAATCGAACGCCGCTAGAAATGTTGGTGGAATGCGCCACCGTTCCCGCTTTCTTAACCCCGACAATACGCACCCAATCCCTGCCACCGATGGAGGGTGAGCATCCTGAGTTCGACCTGAAATCCATTGCCGAATGCAAGGCCCATTTCGAATCGGTGAAGGGTGGATTGTACGAGGCGATCAAAGATTTTCCGCAGGAAAAGCTCACGGAGACAATTGAAACGCCCTGGGGAACGTTTACTTGGAAAAGCTTCTTGGCCTACGCTTATTGGAACCCCATGTACCATGTCGGTCAACTCGGCTACATCCAATTGATGCACGGTGACACCAGCTACTAAGCGTGACAAAGCGAGCCTTAGCTGCCGGTGATGTCCTGACCTATCCCATTCGAAGCGATAAGTTCCGCTACGAAATCAAAATCAGGGAAGTCCTGCATCAAAGCCAGTCCGAGTACCAATCTATTGAGGTATTCGATACTGATTGCTTTGGGCGAGTGCTTCTACTGGATGGCCATATCCAGCTTGCAGAACTAGACGAACGCGCCTATCACGAGTGCCTCGTCCATATTCCGCTTCTCAGCATTCGTGAACCCAAGAAGGCGCTTGTGGTGGGTGGGGGCGACGGCGGGGTGCTCCGCGAACTGCTGAAGCACCCCAGTCTTGAGATCGACATGGTCGAGATTGACTCAGGCGTCATTGATGCCGCCCGGGCGCAGCTTCCCTTCCTGAATGAAGGCTGTTTCGAGAGCCCGAGGGTCAGTCTGTATCTGCAGGATGCCTTTCCGTTCGTGAAAGTCAGTAGCCGCGGCCCGTACGATCTCATCGTCATGGACTCGACCGACACCTACGAAGATGAAGAAGGCGAGATCAGCGCGATGCTTT
Organism: Fimbriimonadaceae bacterium; assembly: GCA_020849075.1. Lineage (GTDB taxonomy): Bacteria > Armatimonadota > Fimbriimonadia > Fimbriimonadales > Fimbriimonadaceae > JAFLBD01. The sequence goes on from JADLGZ010000052.1 coordinate 978, forward strand.
TCACGCAAGAGTTCTTCCGCGACTGCGCCGCGCTCCTGTCGCCCAATGGATTCGTCGTGACACAGGCCGATAACCCCGTTTTCTGTCCCTATTCGCTCGAAGAAATCTCCGCGCAGTACAGCAAGGTTTTCGCCAAGGTCGGGTCGTATCATGCGAACGTGCCGAGCTTTGGCGGGTCGAGCGCTTATTGCTGGGCGTCGAATGGCGTCGAGGTGAATCGAACGTGGAGCGAAAATAGTCTGGACTTGAAATACTTGAACCCGACGACGCACGCCCTCGCGTTCCAGGATTTGCCCTTCCATGCCCCTCGTTGATCTCCCCTTAGCCAAGCTATTCGAGTATCAGGGCCGCAATCCGCGCCCGGTGGACTTCGACGCTTATTGGGATCGCGCCCTAGCCGAGCTGGATGCCTTTGAATCTAAGGTCGAGTTCAAAGATCCAGGCATTCAGATTCCTGGCGCTGAGTTCCGCGAACTCACCTTCGACGGTATCGGCGGTGCGAAGCTCTATGCCAAGCTCGCGATTCCGACATGGCGGCCTGGTCCTCACCCGTGCGTCCTCCATTTTCATGGCTACTACTGGAAGAGCACCGATTGGGCGAGCCTAGCAGCCTGGACTGCGGCGGGTTTCGCTATTCTCGCGCCTGATGTGAGGGGGCAGGGCGGGCAGAGCACCGACCCCGGCAGCGTGGTGGGCAACACCCTTCGCGGGCATATCGTGCGCGGCCTGGACGATCACCCTGACAAGCTTTTCTATCGCGCGGCGTACCTCGATACGGTCTTGCAAGCCCGTCTAGCGGCGACTTTCCCCGCGATCGATGAGCACCGAATTTACGCCCATGGCGCAAGCCAGGGCGGCGGTTTGACGCTCGCCTGCGCCGCCTTGAGCCCGCTCATCAAAAAGTGCGCGCCGGTCTATCCGTTTCTCTGCGATTTCCAGCGAGTTTGGGAAATGGACCTCGCGAATGCGGCCTACGAGGAATTGAAGCTCTTCTTCCGAATCCAAGACCCCCTGCACGAAAGAGAACAAGAAGTGTTCGATAAACTTGGTTATATCGACTGCCAGCACCTTGCCCAGCGAATCACTTGTCCGACGCTGATGGCAACGGGGCTTATGGACACGACCTGCCCGCCTAGCACGCAGTTCGCGGCCTACAACAAACTCGGTGGCGAGAAGGACGTAGTGGTCTATCCGGATTTCGGTCACGAGGGCCTCATTGGGATTACGGATAAGGTGATGCAGTTCTTCCTGCTGTAGCGAGGTTGGTAAACCCGTGTTTTAGGTCTGACTACATATTTGTATAAGCCATCATTGCTGATGTTAGGGCAATGTTGCGGAATTTGACCGGCTAGCATTGTTTCCGGGAGTTCGTCTCTGTAAGATGTTCGTTGATGAAGTTCTGGCATTTCCTAACAATCTTCGTTGCTGGCCTTACTTTAGCAATCATTGCTGGGTGTGGCGGAGGCGGCGGCCCCTCAAGTTCTCCCGGAGAGACGGCGATCTTCCTTACCGATGATCTCGCGACCGGATATGACCACGTTTGGATTCAACTCTACGAGATCGAGGCAGAGTTTGCCTCGGGCTCGCAGGTCATTTTTGACTCCAGCGAGGGCAAAGTCATCGATGTTCGCGCCCTAAACAGCGCTGGTAACAATCTCTTTCAGTTCCTTGGCGTTGTTGACGCGCCTAGTCAGCCGATTGTCAACTTCAAGTTCACGGTTGATACGGACCTATCACTCATGGCGACCGGAGCGACCACGGCTACCACTGCGGTTTTCGTTCCCGGTCTGAGCGTAGGCGGGGGCAAGTCCCGATTTGAGATAGCCGTCCCTGGTGGGATCAATCTCAGCGCAGCAGATTCCGTTACGTTCGACTTTGACCTAGCGCAATGGAATCTCAGTGGCGGACAAGTGACCCCGGTGGGCGTCATCTTCAATGGCCCGTCGGTGAACAACCTCGACAACCAAAGAGGCGAGGATGTTAAGGGAACGGTAAGCGGACTAACAGGAACGGCTCCCGATCGCTCGTTCGTTCTCACCACACCGCGCGGCACGATTGCTGTCGTGACCAACGCCAACACGGCCATTTTTAACTCGAATGGTGCGCCGTCGCCGGTTCTTGCCAATGGCGAAACCGTTGAAGTCCGCGGGAAGTTCGATCCTGTCGCCGGAACCTTTGTGGCGTCCAGCGTCAAGATCGAGGATGGCCCCGGTGTGAGCCAGGAGCCCAAAGTAAAGGGGCCGGTTCAGAATGTGAACTCAAGCACCGGAACCTTTGAGGTCCGAGCAGACTTCGTCCGTAACTTCGTCCCAACTAACCTTTACGTTCCCGTAACGACTAGCGCCAGCACTAGGTTCTATAACCGGTTCGGTGTTGTCATCTCCTCGGGCACGTACTTCGATAGCATCGCTGGCAGCCAGGTCGAGGTTGAGGGCGCCTACAACGGTACAACCCTTGCCGCGACCAAGGTCAAGCTTGAAGATGGGAATGATGATTTCTATCCCGAAGCACGCGGTCCTGCTATGTCAATCGATGCCAATGCAGGTCAGGTGGTCATTACGGTTCAGGAGTGGGAAGGCTTTGCCGGAGCGGCGGGCCAATCGCTCACCATCGCTTCAAACGGTTCGACCCAATATCGAAATGAAGATGGCGATAACGTCACCAAGCAAGCATTCTTTGCCGCGCTCGCCCAAGGGAACACCGTGAAGGGAGAAGGCACCTTTGAGGGTTCAGTTCTCGTCGCGAAGCGCATGGAAATCCGCGCGTCGGGTGGCGGTGGCGGCGCTGGCAATGATCCGCACGACGCTAACGGCACCGTTAGCAACATCAATGCTGGTGCGCGCACCTATACGGTTACGCTCACAAGTTGGGTTGGCTTCAATGGCGCCTTTGGAACTCAAATCCAAGTAACAATGAACAGCAACGCAACCTACCGCGATGACGAAGGCAACTCGCTCACTGAAGGACAGTTCTTTGCCGGGTTGCAAAATGGCGGCCTGGTCGAGGTCGATGGTCTTGTGACGGGCACTAGTATGGCTGGAGTTAAGGCCAAGCTCGACGACGACTGACGCTTACCTGTAAGAAAGCTAGCCCAGGCACCGGGTGCCTGGGCATTTTTGTCGCTTTGATGCTTCCTGTAGCTACGTCACTGAGCGACCTGCAACTCTCATGCAAGCGCCCTCGTAGTCTCCAATCGTGAATTGTCCGAACTGTCACACAGCACTTCATATCACCGAGCGCCTTGGAATTGAGATTGACTATTGCCAAGCTTGCCGCGGCGTGTGGCTCGATCGCGGCGAACTCGACAAGATCATTCAGAAGGCAACCGAGAATGACCCGAGCCAGCCCGGATATATTCCGCAATCCATTCCGCCTGCGCCCCGTGAGGAACGGGCGCGATTCCAGGAGCCAGGGCGCTACCGCGAGCCCGAACGCCACCGCGGCTACGACGATGACGATGACCATGACGATCGGTACCGCAAGAAGAAGAAGCGCGGCGACTTCCTGAGCGATCTTTTCGACTTCTAACCGGGCCCAAAATCCTCCGGCGGCTTTCTTTCGTCGTATCCCATGTGAAGAAGTACTTCGTCGTGGATACAGCGTCGGGTCAGAAGTATGGTCCCGCCGACGTATCGACCCTCAATGAGTGGATCGCCGAAGGGCGCATGAACGCGCAATCGACGCTCGAGGACGTCGAAACGGGCGAGCGAATCGTTGCCCACATGGTCGCGGGGCTTAGCGTGGGCCCGGCGGTACCGGCTTCCGGATCATATGGCGAATTTCAATCACCCTACCCTCGGGCGGGCGTTGGGGGCGCCGCTTTCAGCCAATATCCCCCGGGAATTTATTTCGAGTTCATCACCAAGAGCTGGGATTACATCAAACCCAACATGGGAATGTGGGCGGTCGCTACGATCGTGTTTTATGTCGCGACAATGGCGGTGAGCATGCCCTTCTCTATGCTGGCCGAGATGGTGGGTATGGGTGGCGCGATGGCCGGTGGGTCGGCGCAAATCAATTGGGGCGCCTACATTGGTTTTCAGTTGATCGGATACTTGGTTCAAGGTGCCGTGGTCGTCCCCCTGTCGGCGGGCATGGTCAGCATGGCCATAGAGCAGATTGACGGCAAGCCCCTCAACATCGCCACCATGTTCAAGCCGTTCCAGAACTTCGTGCCGAATGCCATCGGGGGGATCGCCTTCATGTTCGCAATTATCCTTGGCTGCCTGCTGTGCATCGTGCCCGGACTATATGTTCTCGGGCGACTCTCATTTACGAACATTCTGATCACGGAGCAGAAGCTAAGCGCCGGTGAGGGCCTCAATAAGAGTTGGGAAACCATGGCCCCCTTTGCGTGGGCCATGTTTGGATTCTACTTCGTTGCGAGCCTACTAGCGAGCCTCGGCATTTTCGCATGTTGCATCGGCATCCTAGTGACCGCGCCGATCCTTCACGTCTCATTGGCGCAACAGTACCGTGTACTATTCCCCGATAAGCCCTTGGCAACGACAAGCCCATAACAAAACACTCGCCCCCTTCCCTGGAAAGGGGGCGCGGTAGGTTACTTACGTTTTCTTCGAAGCAACAGAGCGATACCCGTGCTCACCGCAAGCCATTCCTCGGGTTCTGGGGCCAACACCATGCCGACGGAGTAGGATGAATAGAGGGGGTTGCGAAGGTCGAGTCCGGCTTCGGTCCACGTGTCGTAACTGATTCCAGTGCCGTCGTTGTCGAAGGCAACAAACCGTGCCGACGTGGCGGTCACCGAATCTGCACCAACAACATAGAACCCGGCGTGGTTCGCCGCAACGCCGACGGAATAGATCGGGTTCATGCCGGTAAGCGCATCAGTTGAGTAATAGTTGATGACTCCGGCAGCTGTGAAGTTAGCCCGAATGAGCCGCATAGGCCCACCATCTACCCGAGCTACGAACGCAACGTTTTGGTAGCCAGACCTGTCGAGGTAACTCACCGCGGACGAAATATATGAGATGGTTCCACCGGCGAAGAGCCCAGTTGTACCAACTAGTGACCCGCCAGGGGTAAAGATCGAAATATCAATACTGGAGGCAGTGTTAGATATGCCGGCCAAGTGATTGCTCGGGAGTATAGAACTGGCTTGGTACGTTGCGCTGGCGACGCTTGTGGTGCTAATGTACGTCCCGGACGGCAGGGAATACGTGATGAATTGGCTACCTGACATCCGGTATGCGATGTTGTCGCCGGTCATGCCTTGTATCTGGCCAATCGGCGTGTAACCTAAGTTGGTGCCGGAGTACATATCATAGGCGTAAGGGCCAGCGAGAAGGTTGACATAACCATATCGGCTGCCTCGATTTTGGACTGCTCGTACACCGGATGCCGCAAACCCACCGAGCTGAACTCGATTAACCGGATCATACCGGCGCACCGAATTCGTTGTGGTAGAGGGCAGATACATCAAGTCGAATGTTGCTGCCGCATGGGCACCAATCGCAAGGCCAGCAAGAAGCATCAGGTGTCGCATGGCTTCATCTTACTGGAAAATGCTTGCTAGGTGAAGCACTTTCGAACGACGATGTGCAAGAATGCAGCACCATGCTAAAGCTCAGCACAATATTGATATTGCTGATTCTTGGAATTGCGAGCTTAGTGATCTACTTTGCGATGGGTAAGTGATTACTTATGAATCGCCATGCCGTGCGTGTCTTCGTAAGCCTCTAGCATCGCTTCGCTCATGGTTGGATGCGCGTGGATCGTGTCCACCATGACGTCCACCGTCGCCTCAAGCTTGATCGCGACAACGGCTTGCGCGATCATGTCGGTCACGTGTGCCCCGATCATGTGTACGCCCAAGACTTCGCCGTATTTCTTCTCAGCGACGACCTTCACAAAGCCATCCTGGGTGCCGGCGGCCATGGCCTTGCCGAGCGGACGGAACGCGAACTTGCCGGTCATCACGTCGTAGCCCTTCTCCTTGGCTTCGCCTTCAGTCATGCCGACACTGGCGACCTCTGGACCGGTGTAGATACAGTTCGGCACAGCGCGATAGTCAGCCTCCCTTTTGCTACCTTTCACGATATTTTCGGCAGCAATGGTTCCCTCATAGGAAGCCACGTGTGCGAGCTGGATGCGCTGCGTAACATCACCAATAGCGTAGATATTATCCACGCTGGTCTGCATCTGGCCATTGACTTCGACGCCGCTGCGCTGGAGCTTAACGCCGATCTTTTCGAGGTTCATCTCGTCGGTGAACGCCCTTCGCCCAACGGCCACGAGCACGACGTCCACGGTTACCTCTTCCGTGTTGCCACCGCTCTTCATCGTGACCTTCCAGCCGTCCTTCACCTTCTCTAGTTTCTCGACGGCGGTGCCGGTGTGGAGCTTGACCCCCTGCTTGGACATAAGTTTGCCGAGCTCGGTGCCGAGTTCCTCGTCCATCATTGGGATGACGCGAGGAAGCATTTCCACCACATGCACTTCAGTGCCGAGCGCATTGAAGACATAACCGAACTCGACGCCGATCACGCCGCCGCCGATGATGAGCATCTTGTTGGGTTGGAAAGGAGCAGTGACCGCATCGTCGCTAGTCCAAATGCCCTCATCACGCCCGCCCTTGAGACCGGGAATCGGGGGAACGATGATCGTGCTTCCCATCGCGAGGATGAAGTTCTTGGCTTTGATGCTTCGCTTCTGTCCGTCCTTCTCTACTTCGATGGTGTTCTTATTGGTGAACTTGGCGAAGCCTTCGACATGCTCGATTTTGTTCTTCTTGAGGAGCATCCCAACGCCGCCGCGTAGGGTCGTGACAATCTTGTCGCGTCGCGCCGAGATCTTCTCGAAATCAAAAGTAACCTTTCCTTCGACATTGATCCCGTAATCGGCGAGGTGCTGAGCGTGCTGGAAATTCTCCGCACTCGCGATCATCGCCTTCGAAGGAATGCAGCCCCAGTTAAGGCAGGTTCCCCCGAGGTATTGCTTCTCGACCACGATAACCTTGGCTCCAAACTGGGCGGCGCGGATGGCGGCAACATAGCCTCCAGGGCCGGCGCCGATCACGACGACATCTGCATCAAAGTTTTCTTGTGCCATGGGCTGTTCTTGAGGGGTGTCCGCGGTGATCGCGTTGATATCGGCAATGAGGCCCGTAATGTTGGGCTTCTGCTTTGTGGATGAACTCATCGGACATCCTTAGTGTACCGCCGACGCGGTACGATGCGAACTCATGGCTGTAGCGAAGATCATCAAAGAATCGAGGGGATCATGGGTCGGCACCATGACCCTTCGGCTCGCTTGGGGCCCTGACCAGATTGAGACATTTGAATCAAATTCCAAGCTGGTCATCGAAGTTCCGGAGCACGAGTCGTTTGCGAACTTGCGCTACCGCTGGTCTCACGAGCAAGTGGACCGGTTTGGCGAGATGCTTGTCTGTGGGCCAACCGTTGGTTGGTGCGACACCTTTCATCAAAGCGCGTCCGTCATGCATCTCGTCGGAGAAGGAGAGGGGTTCAGAGTAACCGGAAACTACACGTGGGAAGGCTCACCTCCCTGGGGTTGGCGGATCGAAATCACACATCCGACTCCCGACTCCTTGCTCTTGGAGATGACCAACATCTCACCCGAAGGCGATGAAGAATTGGCTGTGCGCGCCCGATACCAAAGGAGCTAACCAAAACAGAGAAACCCACGCCGAAGCGCGGGCCCCTGTACTCCTTTGGAGGTTCTTGCTCTCTGCCTCAACCCGAAGGGCTAAGACTAGCTTTTGACGAAATCCATGCCTAAATGTTCTAGGAGGAGGCTGAAGAATAGGACCGCATGCTTCGTAGCCAAAACAGCCGTGAGGCGGTGAACGATCCGAACGCCCAAGCGAAGCCGCCCAAGACCCAATCCCAATGAGGCGCCTGGACCAATTGTCGTGTTGGGATGGTCGCCAAGAACGCGACCGGTAATACGAACGTAAAGAACCTTTGGAGCCCAACCGAATAGATGTCGTTTGGATAGCGGGCCACCGCCATGATCGTTTCGCCAAGCACCCAAAGGTTGTCAACGCGAACGAACCAAATACCAAGGGTCATGAGAAAGAACTGGATGCAGTAGTAAGTGATCGTGGCGCAGGCCAGCATGATGAGGTAAGCGAGCCAGTTCAGCGGGCCTGGTTGCGCTCCTGACTGAAAAACTCCCAAGCCGAGCATCGCAACACCGCCAAGGCACGCTCCAATTTGATCGAAGTTAAAGCGCCGGAGACTCACCCAGAATTGACTATCAACCGGCTTTGTAACCACGAAATCCAAGGTTCCCTTGCGCACCATTTCTGGGATTTCCACCAAGCTGAAGCAGAAAGCCATCACGAGGTGATACATCAAGAAACTCGTTGATGTGAGAATGAAGGCGGCCCCTTGATTCCAGCCGGCGACGGAGTCCGTGTTGCTATAGATGACAATCAGGACCAAAGCCGAGAATCCCAGCCAAACCAACGCCTGAGCGATCTTGGCAACGAAGTTCGCCCGGAACTCAAGCTCCCTAACTAAGGAGCTTGCAATGAAATGGCGGTAAATCTGCAGGTAACGCCCCACATCTCAATCGTACCGTCTCGGAATGGAATGGCAACTCGCTATACTGGGGCGGCATGGCGGTCATCGTTCTCATCTTCTTGATGCTGTCCGCATTCGGTTGCGGGTTTATTCTTCAAGAGCGGTTTAGGGGAGAGCTTGACGGTGCCGAGTCTACGGCGCTCGGGGGCTCAATGGTCCTTTGCGCTACCGGCTGGTTGATTGGGGTCACCGGTAACTGGACACTCACCATTGCACCGTTAGTGATTCCCCTTGCGGGTGTTGGCTTGCTACTGTTCGTCATCAAGAGGCATGGTTTTTCAATACTGCCGAACCCGTCGAAGTGGTGGTTAGCTTGGGGTCTCCTACTTGCATTTCCCCTCCTGAAAGCCATCAGTCCGAGCGATATGCTGGATTGGGACACGCTCGCCTACCATTTTGCAGTTCCAAAAATGTGGCTCGAGGTAGGCAGGATGACGTTCATCCCATTTATCCACCAGAGCAATTTCCCCGGAATCGTCGACAACCTTTTCATCGAAGGGCTCAGATTCGGAGAGTCGGTGGCAAAATCAATCACCGTTTTCTATTGGATCCTTGGCGGCCTATGGGTATTTGGCGTAACAAGACGCCTCTTTGGGGCGGTTGCAGCCCCTTGGGCAGCCCTTGCATTTCTCTCAACGCCCTTGATCCTTTGGAGTAGTGGCTCCGGCTACATTGATGTTGCTCATGGCCTGTTCGCCGCGATGGGGATGATGTACGCAGCCGAGTCGGTGCGCCATTCGGAGATAGGGAAGTGGCTCCTACTCAGCGGGTTTGGCTTGGGCGCAGCCATGGGAAGTAAGTACACCGGTCTACAAGTCGCCCTCGTGGCGCTTCTGGTTCTGAGCGTCTTGATCACGCAGAGTAGTAGGTGGCGCGAGGCCACTAAACCCCTTATTTTGGCAAGTGCCCTAGCCTTGCTCATCGCATGCCCATGGTACATCCGCACTTATGCCAATACGGGCAATCCAGTTTTCCCCTTCTTCATTGAGCAACTTGGCGGGCGAGGCTGGGATCAATGGCGGGCCGATATTTACCGCAATGAACAGCAGAGTTTTGGTGTGGGTCGCACGGAAAGGGGTCGCGATCTGAGCGCGATTGGCGCCAGCGTCTTTGGGCTCGCCTACCAGCCCGGCCGTTACATTAATCCAGCGCCGAATGAAGGGGGGGGCGCGCCCATGGGGGCCCTCGGTTTTGCCTTACTGCTCGGCCCCTTAGCGTGGCTTTGTTTCGGTGCCAGGTCTGGGCCGGTGATGCCGCTCCTCGTCATGTCGGGCCTCCTACTCATGATGTTCTTTCTGCTTAGTCAGCAAGTCCGATACGTAACTTCGCTCACACCGCTCTGGGCAATCATGCTGGCTGGCATTGGAGTGCCTCGTTGGCGCGAAATCCTTCGTGTAGCCGTTGCCGTGCAAGCCGTGTATACGGGGTGGCTCTTGTGGATCACGCAAGCCGAGAACCAATTCAAGGTACTGACCGGAGTCTTCCCACGAGATGCGTATCAACGGGCGGTGGTTCCATTTAGCGCAGCAGCCGAAACGATAAATCGCGAAGTTGGAAAACAAGGCAAACTAGCACTTTATAATGAGGTTTTTGGATATTTCTTAGATATTAAGTATGTGTGGGCGAACCCAGGCCACAGCATGATCATCCCCTACGATGACATGCAAACGGGCCCCGAATTCGCCAGTGGTCTGAGCAAGCTTGGTTTCACCCATGCCTATCTGGCCACACGCGACCTTTCAAGGGATCAGCGGGAACTACTAGCCCTTGCCCTGCAGGGTAAGCCAGTTCCTGCTGATGTTGCGGCAAGCATGGATAGTAATCTTGATCGGAAGTGGTTTCGGCTCCAATGCGATGCCATTGCCTCGCGCTCATTGGTACCCATACCGCTGCCAGAAGGCGCGCCGGGCTTGCTCCTGAAGAATCAGTCAAAATAGCTCCGTGGAGCCATCCGTTCAGATTCATGAGACCGCGTTCGAGAAGCGTCGCGGTGTGAACGAGGTGGTGCTTCAATCGGGCTTTGCTCAAGTCCACATCAGCCGACTTCCCAGCCCCCTTCAAGAGAACCGCCTTGTTGCGCTTCGCCAATTGAAGGAAGAAGGAGTCGGGTTATTTTTCCTCAAGCTCACCCCCAGTGGGTTGAGTTTTCTGGTGAAGGAAGAGAATGTCCCCCGACTGGACGAAAGATTCAAGAACATTGATTTCAACTACTCGTTGCATATAGGGAAGAGCGTGGTCTTTGTTAAGGCTGCGAATATGCGAGACGAAGAGGGTCTGCTAGCGAGCATTCTTAGTGAAGCGATCGCAAGTGGCGCAAGGATTGAGCATCTCGGCGATATGCATGACGCGGTATGTATCGCTGCAATCCACGATGATGCAGTTAAGATCGCTGAGGCCATTAGGGCAAAGGAGTTCGGCGCGACATGAACCGAATCAAGGTGATGAAGTTCGGCGGTACGAGCGTCGCAACCCAAGAAAATCGTCTCCTCGCCGCGATGAAGGTGGTAAGTGCCCGAGAGCAGGGATTTGCTCCTGTGGTAGTCGTCAGCGCAGTTGGGCGAAAGGGAGCTCCCTACGCTACTGATACGCTGATCAATGAACTGAGTCAGATTGACGAAACAACTGACATTGATCCACGCGAACAGGACCTCATGATCGCTTGCGGTGAGATCTTCAGCGCCGTAATTTTTGGGCAGACCCTGCGCTCACTAGGGCATCACGCGAGGAGTTTTCGCGGTGGGCAAGCGGGTATTCGCACCGATGGAGTTTACGGAAACGCGCGAATTGTCAGTATCAATCCGGCGGGGATTCTTCGATCAATTGAAGCGGGCTATATCCCGATTGTTTGCGGATTTCAAGGTGTTTTTGTTGAGGATCAGCTATCTCCAAGTAGCGAACTGACGACTCTAGGGCGTGGAGGAAGCGATACAACAGCGGCCGCTCTCGGAGCCGCCCTGAATGCGGAAGCGGTCGAAATCTTTACCGACGTTGATGGGGTGAAAACAGCTGACCCAGATAGCGTTCAGGATGCTCCTACCCTCGGGCGCATGAGCTATGAAGAGGTTGCCGAAATTGCCCACCTTGGTGCCAAGGTTCTGCACCCTCGAGCGGCTGAGATTGCCGAACGGTACAACACGCCACTCTGGGTGAAGAATACGTTCACCGAGCACTCAGGAACCGAAATTGTGAGTCGCGAAGCCCTTGGTGGTCGCCACGTTACCGGCGTGACCCACAGCGGCAAATTGGTCTATCTCCAGTTTGATCTAAGCAAGGTCAGCGACGGGCACCGGACCGACCTTGAG
>JADLGZ010000053.1 GCA_020849075.1 Fimbriimonadaceae bacterium
AGGCTCAGGAGATAAAGAGATGGCCAAGAAGAAAGGCGAAAAGCGCGAAATCATCCGCCTCGTTTGTACCGAGGATGGGATGACCTATTATGTGACAAGCAAGAACAAGCAGAACACTCCTGACCGACTGGAGGCCAAGAAGTTCAACCCGCGGCTCCGAAAAGTGACCCTGTTCCGAGAGAAGAAGTAAGATGCCGAATCCTAAACGCCGCCATAGTCATCAGCGTACGGCCAAGCGCCGTACCAATTACGTCTCCTACCTTCCCGAAGTGGATGCCACCAAGGGTCAAGGCGGCGAACCATTCAAGCTTCGCCACTTTGCGTCACCGGAGGGGTTCTACAAGGGACGGCGCCTACCTGGCTATAAAGATAAGAGCTAAGTTTGTCGTCCTAGAAAGAACTGAGAGCCGCCGCAGAGCGGCTCATTCTTTTATTGATGGTGCCTTGGCTCGCTGCGATGTTCCTGGGCTTGGTGCTCTAACTCAGCGTGAAAAGGCTCGTAGTGAACATTGACCCTAGCTCCCCCAAGTTGTCGTGATATCTGCTGCTCGACCTCCTCCGCCAACTCATGGGCCGCCACAAAAGTTAAGTCATCATCCAACAAAACATGGATATCCACATGATGGGTACTTCCGACCGTTCGTGTTCGTAGGTTGTGAAAGCCCCGGACATGAACGTGGCTTTCCAACGTATGCTCAATGGCCCGAATGTCCTCAATAGGGGCTGAACCATCCATAAGGAGGTGCACCACGCCCTTTAACTGCCTCAAAGCGGCTAGAACGATTACAGTCGTAAAGCCAATGGCGATCAATGGATCGAGAATCAACCAGTTGGTTAGTTTTACCGCTACCAAGCCGACAATCAAGCCCAGAGCAGAAACCGCGTCGCTACGGAGGTGCAAAATCTCTCCTTGAAGGGCCGTTGATGTGTGCTGACGTGCCACAGAGGCCAAGTGGGCCGAAACTGCCAAGTTAACGACCCCACTGAACGCCATTGCGACGATGCCCCAGTCCGCGTCAATCGGCAGGGGTGCCCGGAGGCGATTTATTGCCTGAGCGATAATAAAGCCCGCCGTGCCCGTAATGAGGACCATCTGAAGGGCACTCATCAAGACTTCCGCTTTCCCGTGCCCATATGGGTGGCTCGGATCGGGAGGTTGACTGGCGACTCGGATGGTTTGCACAACACCAAACGCGATCAATACATCCACGAAAGACTGAAGACCCTCACCAAGAACGCTCACCGAATGGGATGCAACGCCAGCCGAAACTTTCACTGCCACCACGATTGAGGTGCAAAGTAACGAAACAGTCGCTGCGCGTTGAACGGTAGTCATCGTCTATCAGATAGCATATTGGCATGCTTATTGAGCTGAGCGTTGAGAATATCGCGGTCATCGAACAAGCGCAAATCGAACTCGGCCCTGGATTCACCGTCTTGACGGGTGAAACTGGCGCGGGTAAGTCGTTGCTAATTGACGCCATCGGCCTGGCTTTAGGCGATCGGGCAGACCAAGATCTGCTGCGGGCTGGAGCCCAGAGGGGGCCAGTCCAATTGGTGGCGAATGTCACGGATAACCGGGAGGCGCTTAATTATTGTCATGAAGCGGGCCTTCCCCTAGAGGATGGACTCGTATACATTCAGCGTGAGATCACGGCTGAGGGGCGAAATGTGAGCCGGATTGGCGGCAAGGCGCAACCGGTCGCCGTCGTCAAGGCCCTAGGAGCATTACTGGTAGACCTCCATGGTCAACATGACCACCAAGCCTTGCTGGATTCCTCGCGCCATTTAGACTACCTAGATCTCTGGATCGGCGAACCTGCAACCGTGTTACTTCGAGAAGTTGTCCAAACGGTTAGAGAGTGGGTGCGCCTGCAGGTTGCGCTTGCGGCCCTTCGCCAAGGGATGCGGGATCGGGAACAGCGGCTTGACCTCCTCCGGTACCAGGACAAAGAGATTAGTGACGTCAACCCTGTTGTTGGGGAGGTCCATTCCCTTGAGAGCAGATTGGGCCGTCTTCGAAACAGCGAAAGACTAGCTGAAGTTGTCCAAGCAACCCTGGGTGCCTTATCTGACGAGGAAGGTTCAGCTGAAGAGAGAATAGGGACCTCTATCCAGATGGTGAATCAGTCCGTCCGTCTTGATGACGCCTTGGCGACTCACCACCTGGAGGAAGCTCTCTTATCTTTGCAAGAGTCTGTGCACCATTTTCGGGCCTATGCTGAGAGTTTGGACGTTGAGCCCGCTGCGCTCGAAGAAGTCGCAAGTCGGCTTGATTCCTTGCGCCGCCTCTTCCGCAAGTACGGAGAAACGGAGGCCGATGTGATCGACTTTCACCAGAAGGTCAAGGAAGAGTTGGCTGTCCTTGAGAATGGCGAAGCGAGCGAAGAGGACCTCGCCGACAAGGTGGCCCAGGCGGAAGCGCGCTCAAACGCCATCTGTGCAGAACTGACAAAACTGCGCATGGAGAAGGCTAAGGAGTTTGAGCAACTTGTACAGGATGAGATTCGTGAACTGGCCATGGATAAGGCTCTCGTCAAGCTTGAATTTAGTGGGAAAAGCCCTGACGAGCGGGGTGCCGATGAAGTTGTGTTCTTATTCTCGGCCAACGCCGGCGAGCCACTTCGCCCTCTTAGCAAGATAGCCAGCGGCGGGGAAATGAGTCGGGTGATGCTTGCCCTTAAAGTTGTTCTAGCTGGCAAGGCAGGAGTCCCGACCCTCATTTTCGACGAGATTGATACGGGTCTTTCCGGTAGAGCTGCTGCCGTTGTGGCTCGCAAACTTCAGAAACTCGGCAAGTTTTACCAGGTGGTGAGTATCTCCCACTTGCCCCAGCTAGCTGGGCTTGCTGACACCCACTATCGAATTGAGAAGGTAGAGAAGGCGGGGCGGGTCTTCACCGAAGTTAACCGTTTGGATGAAAATGAACGTGTCGTTGAGGTGGCTCGGTTGCTCGCTGGCGAAGAGATCGGTGATAAGGCCATCGCCAATGCGCGTGAGCTCCTCGCTAACCGGCACTAGGACCTGGGAACTGCCGGGCCGCCAAGCTTCATAATCATTGCATGAGCACTGTTGCCCCTCAGCTTGAATCACCCAAGGTCCGCTGGGACCTTTCTGCCCTCTACTCCGGCCTCGATGACCCCAAAGTCGCGCAGACCTGGGCTCAGGCACACAATGCGGCCGACGCCTTCGCGTCCCAATATCGAGACAAAATTGGCAATCTAAGTGCAACCGAACTAGCCGCAGCACTGAGGGCTATCGAGGGCATTTTCCAAGAAATGAGCAAGCCGGAGATCTATGCTTCGCTTCGCTTCGCTGTAGAGGCGGATAACGCAGAGGTCACAGCGTTTATGCAGGAGCAGAGTGAGAAGTCAACGGAGATTCGAGTCAAGCTGATCTTTGTCGACCTTGAGCTCCAGGCCATCCCTGAAGACAGGGCCAAGCAACTTCTAGCCGATCCGGCAATGAGCAACTATGCGCATCACTTTCAACGTGTGCGTGAGGGACAGCCTTTCACGCTTAGCGAGAAGGAGGAGGTGATCCTTGAGGAGACGGCGAACACCGGCGTTCGAGCTTGGGTCCGCCTCTTCGAAGAGGTTCTCGCGCAGCATGTCTTTCAGTACCCGAACCCGGAGACGGGCAAGACGGAAGAGAAGAATGAGAGCGAACTCTTAAACTTGCTCCGCCATCCCAATCGCGAGGTCCGCGCTGCTGCTGCCGATGCCTTTAGTGAGGGGCTAAAGCAACTCAACCACGTACTAACATACATTTTCAACAATATCCTGCTCGATAAGCGCATAGACGATCGGCTTCGATCGCGGCCATACGCTGAACACAGCCGCCACATGGCCAATGAACTTGACAAGGAGACGGTGGATCTGGTCATGCGGCTCTGCAAGAAGAACGAAGAGCTGGTTGCGCGCTATTACCGCGTGAAGAAACAGATTCTCGGGCTGCCCGAGCTCACGCACATCGACCGCTACGCGCCGCTATTTGACACCAAGGAGCAGATCAGCTACGACGACGCACGCACGATGATTCTTGACGCGTTCGGTGCCTTCAGCCCGACGCTTGCGGAGAGAGCCGAAGAATTCTTTTCCAAGAATTGGATCGACGCCGAGGCCCGCAAGGGCAAGACGGGCGGTGCATTCTGCAGCTACATTACGCCGGATTTGCACCCGGTGATCATGCTGAGCTACCTGAACAAGATGGACAACGTGACGACCTTGGCCCATGAACTTGGGCACGGTGTCCACGCCTCGCTCTCGCGGGAGCAGACTCTGGTGAATTTCCATGGTTCATTGCCGCTGGCCGAACTCGCCAGCATCTTTGGGGAGCAACTTGTATTTGACCGTTTGGTTAGAGAAGCTTCCGAAGAGGACCAGCTTGCGCTGTACGCCGAGAAGATTGAAGGCATTTTTGCCAGCGTCTTTCGCCAGGCTGCGATGTTTAGGTTTGAGCAACGTTGCCACAACAAGCGCCGCGAGGAGGGCGAGCTCAACGCCGACGAAATCGGAGCGGTTTGGCAGGAAGAATTACAAGGCATGTTTGGCGACTCCGTAAAGATGGGCGAGCAGCACCGGACGTGGTGGAGCTACGTTGGACACTTCATTTTCGCGCCGTTCTATGTGTACGCTTACTCCTTCGGCGAGCTCCTCACCATGTCGCTCTATCAGATGGCCCAAGCTGAGGGGCCGAGCTTCCAAGATAAGTATGTAGCTCTGCTGAAACTCGGTGGGTCGAAGTCACCGAAGGACCTCATGGCGACCGTTGGGGTGGATATGAACGATGAAGCCTTCTGGGACGGCGGGTTTGCCGCGATTGAGAAGTTGATCAACCGGTTCGAAGAGCTTTGGGCACAGCGCTAAGGTTTACTTAGCACCATCATCAACCCATTGGGCGATCTTGTCAATGTCCTCCTTGGGCATTGACCCCCCGCGGGGCATGGCTCCGGTTCGCATTGCATTGACTAGTATGCTGCGCGCGGAGTCGCCAGGACGAATCGTATTCGAGCTCATAAGGGCTTCGTAGTTGAGGGTGTTCAGGTTCTTGGTGGCCCGATCATTGCCATGGCATTTGCCGCAATACTGCTGGAAAATTGGTTTCACGTCCGCATAGACCAAGGCCGTGGTGACCCCGGTGTTGAGGGTTGCACCAGCGGGAGGTGTCCAGGCAAAAAGGGTGTCGGGTAGCGACTGATCGGTTACCTTGATTTCAGACACCTGAATGAAATTCTGTACGGTGCCCTGCATGAACGAGCCGCCTCGAAAGAGGCCCATTTTTGGGTCGTAGAACTCGGTTACGGCACCCGTCGGCTTACTGATTTTCACTTCCTGAAGGACAACACCCTTTTGGTTGATCTCGTCACCCGGCTTTGCCGAGGTGATGGACTTTGCAAAATCGCCATCAAGAAACGCGGAAAATGCCCAGGTGGGTTCATTTTGCAGAAGTTTGAGCAGAGTTGGTTTCGTTACCTCGCCCTGGGTGTACAGCTTTTTTGCCTTGTCGTAGATCGATAGCGTCTTCCCGTCGCTCACCCACAATTTCGTTGGGGACTCAAGCCGCATTTTCAAGTCTCGCGAGAGGCTCAACGAATAGTCCTGAGGTGACCCTCCAGCCTGTACGACCTTGAATTTAACGCTAAGGGAAGTCGCCTTTTGCATTGTCGCAACATGGGACTCGACCGGTCCCGGAGCCGTCATGGTTAGGGCCAACAGTGGCACAAAGGCAGAGAAGAGAAGCGCTTTCATTTTTCAAGCAGGTTACCGTAACTTGCGCCTGACGTAGACTCCTAGTTTTACAGACAAATTCTTCCTACCCTTCCAACTGTGCCTTTATCGCGGCGAGCCGTTCGCTCCAATACGCCCTAGCGCCGTCGGCTTCGTCGCGCTCGGGGATGCGCTTGTGGTTCAGAGTGATACCGATCTTGATTCCGGTGCTCGCAAATTGGACTTCGATATCGGTCTCGCCTTTGCCTTCCGTCTTCCAGACAGCACGGATATCCTTGCCATCGCGCACCCGGGTGATGTTGTCGAACTCGCCCTCGAGAGCCTTCTGCACTTTCTCGATCGGCGCGGCGATGGACTTGGTGCTGCAGATGTGATAGCCCTCGGGGCGCCCGTCCTTCTGCACGCGGCCGATGCGCTTCTCGTACTCCACCCAAATGGTCGTCGCCCACCAAACGGCTTCCGTACTGCGCTCGCCACCTACGATCCAGACTGTCGCATCACGGCGTCGGTCGGCGACTTCTGCGTTCGCCTTGATGGCTTCGGCCCACTGGTCAAAGGTCTTCCCTGTCGCGGCTTTGCACGCCTCGTCGGTGACGGGAAAGTCGGATTTTAGGTTGATCGGCATGGCTCGATTATGCCGCGCATCATTCGGCAAAGGCATAGCTGACGCCGGTCGCGTTCTTGACTGAGGCGACACGCACAAGACCATGCTTTGGGTCGACTTTCATGAGGTGCAACATATCACGTTCGTTTATTCCCATCTTGTTGTAATAGCTGTCATCAGTAAGGACGAACATTGTCTTGCCGCGCATGGTAGTTGCGATGAGAGGACTGCCGTGATACTCTTTCTCGACCACCTGACCATTCGGAAAAATGACGGCTGATTTGCCGGTTGGTGCTTGCTCGCGGTCGTAATGTTCATGGATTCTAGAAACAACATAAGCGGGATCACTCGGGTAGCCAGGCCTTTCAACAGAGTTTGCAAAAAACGCACCCGGACCATATCTGTCATAGGCGATGCGGGCCGCTGGCCATAAACAACTCCTAAATTGAGTCGCTGTTAGCTTTTTGCTTGAACCTGACCTCCTGTCGACGACCCACGCGGTGATCAGCTTTGCGTTTGGATCGAGACCATCTCCCCAAAGTTTCGCACAGAAAAACTCGTCGAAAGTACGGCCATGAGTCCACTGATTCGCACCAGCAATGGTTCGCCACCTTTCTGCCATGTCCAGATACGCCAAACTAC
Source organism: Fimbriimonadaceae bacterium (assembly GCA_020849075.1). GTDB lineage: Bacteria > Armatimonadota > Fimbriimonadia > Fimbriimonadales > Fimbriimonadaceae > JAFLBD01. Next base: position 6,976 of record JADLGZ010000053.1, read on the forward strand.
CAGTGCCTCTTCGGCCACGCTCGGACCTTCGAAAAACAAATGGATCCAGTTCACCACTTCCTGAAACCTTTGCCGTCGATACGGAATACATCGTATGAAAGCGATAGGCATAACTAACTTGTCCCGCTGGTCCATACCGAAGGTACCTAAAGCTGCCCTTTCCTTTCGGAATTTCCAGGATCCATGGCTTTCCGATGCGAGTAACCCCAACGCTGGCGGGACCGGTGTGACTCATGGTCCACTTCGGTGTTAATGCCTGAGTCTGGAACTGCACTTGCCTTGATGTGTGTTTCCATTTATTTTGATCGGGGTCACCTGTTGGATTGACCGCGAGGGACCAGCACCATGGAAGGGATGACTGCCCAACCACTGCAAGATAGCAAAGGCTCATCATGGCGTCACTCGGTGGTCGATCGAGACAATTGAATCAAGAAGCGGATTTACCGCGTCGTAGACGCATCCAAATGGGAGGTCTGGCCCGCTCAGGTCATGCCGAGTCGTCCGCAGCAATGTACCTCCCCCTACACCACTCGTTTCAAAGGGATCATTAAACCAATCACTTGAATAGCCGAGGCATTCCCAGCCAAGCATCTTAACCTGATGCGCGTAGCTATCTTCTGACCAGGCTCCCCATGGCATAAGAGTCCAGAGATACGGAAGCTCTACAGGATCAACGGGTTGCGAGTTGTCGTCAAAGTAGAAGCTTAAGGCTCGGGCTGGCCCACCTGTTCGATTTCTTTGGGCGACGCTGACAACTCGGCGCGATGTCATACGCCCATCAAAATCAAATGGAGGAATCAGTCCCGAAGTGTCGATACCAGCCACATTTACAGTTGGGCCATAGAATGGGCCACTCCATGGCGCCGCTAAGGTATGTGGTGTTTCTGGCGACTTGTTAAGGCCATATTCATCGCACCGACCCCATACGATCTGGAACAGCACGAGCTTCGTTCCAGGAGAATAGGCCACCCTAAGCGTTGCGTACAACCAACCTAGGGGTGAAGTGGCGTCGAGATACCGTCTTGTTGGGAAGATAGTTCCGTTGTTCAACTGCGGCGAGTTCCAAATTACGTCTTTGCCATTGACATTGACTCGCAGGAATGGAATATAACGATGTGGAAACACCGGTGGTGGCGAAGGGTTTGTATTTTCAGGTTCGTTTGGCAACACAACGTTACCACTTGCATCTGAAGCCGGATAGAATTGAAATCCAATATCCGCCGCAACTTTTGACTTCGGGGCAGTCTCTTCATTATCCGGTTGCTCGGTTGGGATTGGAGTCGCCCAACCGACGTACATATTGAGCGAATTCGCTGGCCCTTCACCGAGATACTGCCCCTCCAAGTACCTTGGAGCAGTTCCGCCGGATTTAAAGTAGTCCTCGTTGTTGCGGGCTGGAAAAATGAAAGTGCCAGAAAAGCCTATGAAGTCCTGCCCCGGTGCATCTCGACGCGTATACGCTCCTTCCACCTTTTTGGGCCTATTCGGAGGGAATAGGCCGCTGTCGCCCAGCGGAATTGTAGGCGGAGGGGGAGGACTTTGGACGGGAGCCATTCCATCACCGGTAAAAGGAGCGGCCAGCACGCCTGGTCCAAACATGATTCTTTCTGAACCGTCTCTTGCAGAGGGATTGGTGTTGAAAGTCGGTTCATATGGATCAAAATACTCGCCGTCCGGCGAAATGATTGCAGCGTTGCCAAAGATTGGAAAAAGCTGATGAGGTGTAACGTTGTCGAGTTGACCCAAGACATTCGACAATCCTTGATCCCAGGGCAAGGCATCTGGATTAGCGTAGTGGCAGTCCTCTTCGCTAGGCTGAGACTGGTAGCCATCGACAACCGCCGTTACGCGGTAGTAGCGCATCGAATAGCTTGGCAGGCCAGTATCCACCCACTTAAGGATGGGTTGATCCAAGTTGGTGTTGATGACGGCGACGGGGGAGCACCAGTTGTATTGCCCTAAGTTGCTAGCGCGGTAAACCTTGTAAGCCGTCGCACCTTGAACCCTTGACCAATACACGGCGATACTAGAATTTGAAACGGCAAAGACGCCAACTTGTTCTGGGCCATCAGGCTTTATGTGAAACTGTGCCGTTGCGTACTCGGTTTGTCCGCTCGCGGCATAGGAACTCAGGCGCAGCGTGTAGTCTGAATGAGGAATGAGTTCCTGAAGATCGATCTGAACAGGTTCGTCGTTGGCTGGCACAAATTGTTCAGCGGTCGTCCAGGCACCCGTTCCCTTTTGGATTTCCAACTTTGCATAGGAGGGTTGATATGCGGCTGAAGCGGCAGAAACTTTGACGGATTCGTTTGTAAGGTCGGCCAACGACAACGACTGGGAATCGACAATTTGTGCGAGGACACTTGCCCAACCTCCCGATTCATCCCAGGCCCAAAGTTCGTATGTTTCAAACGGAATTGGGTATGGGCTCTCTACGACAATCTTGTATGTTCCTGGGGCTGTATTGACAATGTCAATATCACAATCGTTTGGCTCTGCATCATAGGCAATCATGTTCGACTCATCGTCGCATACGGCCCAATACTTGGCGGTGGGAATGGAACCACCCACGTCAACCATGGCCTGCGACCTGGCTCCCTGCGGAATCGTTAACTCAAACTCGCTTTGCCCGAGCGAGAACGCACCTAGTAGGGAAAGGATTACAATCAGGAAGATGCGGCAGAGGCTCACAGACCCAGTATAGAGATATCTGTTACAAAGCGCAACTGATGCGAGACGAATATTGACATCTTGGAGTCAAATCCACATATACTATTTAACACCATGCGCACCACTATCATGGTCATCCTGCTCTGCCTCTGCGCGATATCCGCCGTGGCATCCCAGTTCCTGTTTGCTAATCCGGCTCTCGCCTACGATGTTCACATCACCGTTGGCGGTGGAGAGGATGGCGAAGATGGCCCTCTCGTTGGCGCGAGCATCACCCTGAAGGGGCCGGTTGGGCGAGAGAACTTCAACCAGACCAAAAAGGCGGACGACGAAGGTGCGGCACACTTTTCGGTCGAGAACACAGGGTACTACCAAGTGAGCATCGTAGCCGACGGATACGAGACCAAAGAGGAGCGCATCCTCGTGAAGGCCGACCAGGAGCCTCAATTCTTCCTCCAACTGCTGGAGAAGGCGAAAGCCAACAAGGCCCGGCTGGTCGTCTCGGTGAAGGATAAGACCTCGGGCTGGCCGCTTGAAGGTGTGAGCGTGAAGGTGACGCGGGCCGACGAAATGGTCGGCGATCACATGGCCACCGGGCAGGATGGCAAGGCGGTAGTGTTGATTAACACGAACGACGCCTCGAAGGGGCTTGAGTTCGAAGTCTTGGTCATGAAGAACGGCTACGAGCCCGAAGTCCAGACCATAAGGGTCCAGAAGGGTGTCCTGAAGGACTATCCGGTCAACTTCGCGCTGGAGCCGGCTGAAGGCTTGCGGCTGGTTCGACTGACGCTCCTTGAGGACGGCCCGCGCAACAAAATCATGAGTGCCCGCGTGGTTCTGGATGGGGGAAAAAACAAGTTCTATACCGGCTCCTCCAACCCGGATGGGCAAGTCTTGCTTCAGGTCGCGCCAAACACAAAGTACGAGGTCAAGGTCACGACGAGCCTCTACGACGGATACGAAGACACGATTGACCTGACGGCGGACAAATCGAACAACGTGATCGACCGGACTTATCTGCTGGTACGTAAGGACTCAGCTCCGCAAATCCGGCGCGCATTGATCGTCTACGTTCGGGGCAAAGATGAAAAAGGCGTGATCACGCCTCTTAAGGGTGTTGCCGTGACCGCGCCGGGCTACAACAGCGGCGCGACCGATGCCGAAGGACGCATGGTCTTTCTGCATACTGTGCCGCCCGGCGAGATGATCAACGTCAGCGTCCGCACGCCGATGTACAAGCCCGGCGCAGCGACCGTGCTGGTCAAGGACAAGGGCGTGATGATCGACGTCAACGCCTTTGCCAAAGCCGTCAACCGCGGTATGAGCGAGATGGAGGCTCTGCGCAGCCAGCGCGTGACCGCCTACGACACGGTTACGATTACGCTCGATGAGGAGAAAATCCGCCCAGTTAAGGAGGTCGTTGGCAAGATCAATGCGCCTGCGGAGGTAGATCCCGACAAAGAGATACCCTACCAAGTCGAGCTCAACTTCGTCGAAGGCGACGGCGATGTTGTGACGATCGAGGAGACCATCGTCATTCTCGATTCGGCGGGCAACATCATTCAACGCGCCGGCAACATTCGTACACTGAACGTAGGCGAGCCCTCCACGGAAAGCTATGCCTTCACTCCGCCCAAACCAGGCACCTATCGCATTCGCGCGAACGTGAAATGGGAGAAGGGTGAACTATGGAAGGGTGAGCATACGGTCAAGGTAAGTGAGAACCGAGAAAAGATTGAGGTCACGGGCAATGTCGTCGCGAAAGCTGGCCTCGTTAAACTGGACCAGCGTGTTCAGGTTGCCGTAACGGTGCTTTACAAAGGCGGCCCGACCCTGACTCTAGACACCCAAGAGGTAGTTGAACTCTTCGACCCCAAGGGCGAAGTCGTCCAAAACAACTTCGCCGCCCGTAAGCTGAATCGAGGCTCGATATCCGAGCGCGTCTTTAACATTGTCTGCCAGGCTCCAGGTTGGTACCGGCTGAGGTCCACAATCAAGGGACCAGATGGCGCCGTGCTCTGGACGGGTGAGGACAAGTTCCAAGTTTCCGGCGGCAATGCTGTTGGTACCAAGCCTGGCCCCGGCTATTGGAAGCTGAAAACCAAGACGGTCGGCCACGTTCCGCCTACCTTTGAGAACGGCAATATTCGGGTCGGCGGCTCGATCAGCGAGACGAGCTTTACGTATTTCTTTGAATACAAGCCGCCCTACGAGGCCAAGGTCCAACTCAGCCTAAACTTTTCCACACCTCCCACCGTCCTCAAACCGGGCGAGATCATTGAGCTCACGTGTAGCGGATCGGGCTCGGTCACGGGCAAGGACGCTGGTAGCACCGGCACCGGCGGTAGTTGGGATGTGCAAGGGAGCGGCACCATCATCGAACAGACCAAAGTGTTCGTCGGTCGCGGCTCGGACGGCAAGGACTACGCATCCGCCAACGGAAAGGCCAAGATTAAGATCGGCTCCAGCGGTGCGCTCAAGATCATTCTCGTCCAAGTCGGCCCCGTTTGGGGCAACACGGCAGCCAATTGGAACCCATGCATGTACGAATACGAATGGGTGCCCGGTGTGGCCGTGCCTTCAACGTCCTCGGCAAAGCCAACACTCACCGGAACGCCACCGGTCAATAAGGCTCCCGCGGTTGGCGGAACCTACACAGACCGACAAGCCATGGCGAGCAACGGGAAGATCTATTACGTCACGCTTTACCTAAAGGAATCCAAGACCCCGGGCGTGTACTCCGTCCTTGGACACGCGCGGCCGGCAGAAGGCGCGGGCCCCCGCATCGAAATCACCGGCACTTACCGCTCTTCAACCAAAGTACTCAAAGGTGCGGGCGCGTTTGTCCCCGCAATCAAAGGCAGCACCGTAAAAACCGATGCCACCTTAATGGAGGACGGCACGATTTTCGGTCAAGTCATCGCGAGGTCGGCCAGGGAATCGATCGGCGTGAAGTTCACCGTGAAGAAAGAGTAATAACTCTATCCTTCCAGCTTCTGAATGTCCACCAAATCCTGGGGACGACCCGAGCGTCGTTTCATTTCGATCAAAGCAGCCTTGGATGGAAAGTGCACTCGAACACCGATAAACTCCCCTTCGACGCGACCTTGCCACACTTCATCAAAATCGTCGTAGCTAGTGAAGTTCAGGATGTCCACCATGTTCGGCGCAACACCGAATCTCACCATTCGATTCGCCGGCCCCGCCAATTCCGCCGTGCCCGCTTCGCCAATGTCTGCGCCAAATTCCTTCAAGGCCGCCGCAACTTTGGTCGCGGTCGCCATTTCCTTGCGAATCCACAAGTCGATATCCTTCGTCGCCCGCGGATAGCCGTATTTCGCCACCGCATGAGCGCCGATGATCAGGTACTCAACCTCGTGGCGGTTCAATAACTCGAGCAACTCTCTCAAGTCGTCCATCGTTCGTCCATCCTCCAAAGGCCCGCATGAGTCGAACGCATTCAGCCACGCGCTCGTCCTCGGTCATCGCGGCGTATTCGGCATCGAGGTCGCGTTCGGCCGCGGAAAGGTCGTCGTACCACGTCACTTTCACCTCGCGCTTCTTCATGGCTACCCCACCGAGCCTTCCAAACTCACGCCGAGCAGCTTCTGCGCTTC
>JADLGZ010000054.1 GCA_020849075.1 Fimbriimonadaceae bacterium
AGGTGCCGGTCACACCGGGCTTCTATTCGGCGGCGATTCAGTACGTGAAGACGTCCACCGGACAAGAGACCACCACTCAGGTCGTGGGCGAAGTCGGGCCGATCTCCTTTGCAGTTGCGCAAGGCGGAACGAACGGCAAGAAGAAAGCGGCGTAAGGCCTTTCCTTTAGCCAAACAAGTCCATCACCAGCCCTCTCGGTTCTGAGGGGGCTGGTTTTGGTATGGGGCAGGGATTCTTAGGGGTCGCTTACGCCACCGTGACGACGGGCAGTGTTCTGGATGAATAGGTGAATAGTGAGCGGGTGCCATGGATAGCGCGTCGGGTGGTGCCCCTGGCTTTGGCATTCCGCGTTCACGACGTGATATCCGTGTGTCTTGGGCACTGCTCGTCATAGGGCTGATTAGCGTGTCCGAAACAAGCACGGATATCGTGTCTGGCGAAAGCCGAAAGCGACGGTGTTTGACGGGGACACGCTATCCATGGCACCCGCTCGATTAATCACAATCACCCCGCCCACCCTAGTGGCCCGCCCGTGGCCGGTGGGAGGGCCATTATCCTTGCCACGCATGAAGGATCACTTATCCCGGCCACGAAGTGGGCACTCAATTAGATTGACGAGTCGTTTGTTGAGAACCCGAACCAAGCATCACCCTGGTCTTCGCCAGTCATTTTTAGAGTCCATTTTTCGACTTCGCGACCGTCTGGCAACCGCATCTTGAGTGGCTTTCCCGCGAGTTTCATGCTGACCTCGACTTGCCGGATGTCTCTAGGGTCTAAGTCACCTTCAAAGAAATAGTAGTTAGAAAGGACTGGGTTTACCCCATATGAATTATTGCCTTCGACCCGTGCATCCGTGTGCCACCGTCTTCCGGTTGATTTCCAGCGGCAGTGAAGTGAATATCGGTCAGGTTCCTTGTTTCCGACCATTACCCTCATTCTGCTGGGTGCTCCCGAGTACTCAACGGTTATTGACGCCGTGATCAGATTTACCCCAACGCTTGGGACAGACGGCTCGATCTTCTTAGCCTGCGGCTCCTTCACAGGAGCCGCAGGTGGTTCGACGGGCACGGAGTTTGCTTTTTGGGGAAGAACTGGCTTTTGAGTGGGTTGCTGCTGCGCTTCGACCACGACCTGCTCCGTTTTAGGCGGGGTCGGAGCGCAACCAGCTAAAGTAATTAGGCCCAAGGCGATAGACGCGAACGGCGCAACTCTCATCGCGCAATGTTACCGAGTTTCCGCTCGCGCAAACGCCTGGAGGGGGCATGACGGGGTACTAACGACCGGCCCTATCCGGGAGAATCGTTGGGTACAGTGCGTGCATGGGTCTCGTGATAGAATCGCTGGTCGAGGTCAGGCCAGATATCGAACGTGCCTACTGGGTGTATCTCCTAAACTACGGGCTGGCTGAAAGCATGGCCGAAGCAATCAAGCAGAATTTTGTTGCGATTGCTGAGCGAATGTCGCAATCTCAATCCGTGATTGTAATGGGGACCTCGAAACACTTTAGCGATGAGGTTCTAAACTGGCACCACGTATTTGGTTTGTCCGGCGACGAGTACTTGCCCGCGCTATTGATTTCCACGCGAAACCCCCACGACTTCAACGAGGGCCATGTTTCGCCCGCGATTGATGGCAATGACTATCTCCTCATTCCACTACGGCAAGTAGCAACAACCGGGACCGATGCCGTCGCTATCATGAATTCCATTCTCACTGATATCGAGAACAAAACGCCATTGGCGGAGTTTTCTGTATTGCAAAGATTGCCAGCACAGGAGGCGGGGCCGCAATGGGGCAAAACACTCGTCCTGAAGCCAAGTTTTATGGGCGTGGGCTTAGATCTCGGCGAGCTATACAACAGCATTAAGCATCTTCGCAAAAAGTAGTGTGTTTGTCGGGCTACTTTGCTTTTAGCGCCGATTCAACGAGACCCGCAAACTTGCGCCACGATGCTTCAGATACCTCAGAATACGTCTCGTCGAACATAGATGCTCGGAACGTTCCTTCAACCTCATTCCACCTGACTACGCCTCCCTTCTTTGTAATAGGACAAAACATGTCGATCGGATAGAGTTTTCTCGTCCGAGAAAAAGTCTGTCTCCCCAGTGCAGCTTTCTTTAGATAATTTGGAAGCAGTTTCGTCGTTGTATTCAGAAAGTCGGCACGTAACCTAGCGTCGCTGCGGTAAGGCTTGTGGGGAAGGGCGCCGGCTACCGCGTTAGAAAAGCTCATGACCGTCGAGTCGCTTTGCCATGCATCCACGATTGAAACGTCAACGCGTTGAGCGTTCGACCTCGTATCGGGCCATGGCATTTTCGACCTTTCATGCAGTATGAGAACCGACATACCACCGATGAACAGATCCCCTTCTTCGGCCATTAGGTCAATTTGGGTAATCGCTGCCCACCGCTTTCCATCGAACTTAATTGGATATGCGACCCAAAACTCTTTCGGATTGCCAGCCTCCCACTTTGGACCGTACTTATACCAATTGGTGATACCATCGAGGATCACGGCAGAGCCGAAGGCAGGTTCGGGGTCCGCAACGCGTTCGATTGATTGCGCCGAATGCATGCCTGCGACAAGCGAAACAACAAAACCTAACATGCTCATAGACCAGCCTGGCCCTAAGCCACCGTGACGCTCTTGTCCAAGTACACGTCTTGAATCGCGTTCAACAGAGCCACGCCTTCGGCCATGGGCTTTTGGAAGGCTTTGCGACCGGAAATCAAACCCATGCCGCCGGCGCGCTTATTAATAACGGCGGTGACAACGGCGTCTTGCAGGTCGTTGGCGCCCGATGCGCCGCCGGAATTGATGAGGCCGGCGCGGCCCATGTAGCAATTGGCCACTTGGTAGCGGCAGAGGTCGATGGGGTTATCGGAGGTGAGCTGCGAATAGATGCGCTCGTCGAGCTTGCCATAGGATGAGCCGCCGGTATTGAGCGCCTTGTAGCCGCCATTATTCTCGGGCAGCTTTTGCTTAATGATGTCGGCGCAGATGGTGGTACCGAGGTGGTTGGCCTGGCCGGTGAGGTCGGCGGAGACGTGGTAATCGGTGCCGCCGGTCTTGAAAGCGTCGTTGCGCAGGTAGCACCAGAGGATGGTAGCCATGCCGAGGCTGTGGGCTTCGGCGAAGGCTTCGCTGACTTCGATGATTTGGCGGGACGCGCCCTCGCTGCCGAAGTAGATGGTGGCGCCGACCGCACGCGCGCCCATGTTCCAAGCTTCCTCGA
>JADLGZ010000055.1 GCA_020849075.1 Fimbriimonadaceae bacterium
ATTCACTGGAAGGTCAAGGCGATGCACCATGGCGCGAAACTGTGCGATGTCGAAATTGGATTCGGGTAGCCCACTGACGTCAGACTCGACCGATTCCCTAACCGCTCTGCGGAAAGTCTCATCGTCCTGATCGGATGACGCGGTCTCATTCGAGGCTTCCTGACGATTAAACCCGGCCCTAATGAGGGACTGCGCGCTCCATGGGCGCGCAATTGACCAGGCTGCCCCGAGGAGCGAAATCCTCACATCAAGATTACGATCCGACTCGTCCTCTTGGGCCTCTATTCGCTTGCGGTCTTCTTCAACCTTCTTCTGCTCCATTAGCTTGGCTTGCTCGGCGTCCTTTTTTTGCATGTGATAGATGCCGTACGGCACAACAAGGCCAAAAAAGAGAGGCAGGAGAAGAGAAACGCATATCCACTTTGCGTTGAATTTGCCTTTGAGGGGAGGCAAAGGCGGTGGCATTTGGCCCGGAGGATGTACCGGCCCCGACATAGTCAATATTTTACGCAGATTTCTGGGTGAAGACGCAAGGTATTGGATTGCGAACCGAGAAAAGCCCCAGGAGTCAGGACTCGGGCAACCAATCAAGGGCAGGCGGGCGTATTATCTTTGGCATGCCCAAAACCGTTATCGAAGTCAAAAACCTATGCAAAGATTACGGCAAGGGCGACATTATGGTGCACGCTCTACGGGATGTCTCGTTGACGATCTCGGAGGGCGAGTTTGTTGCCATCATGGGGCCGTCGGGATCGGGCAAGACGACGTTCATGAACACGATTGGTTGCCTCGACAAACCAAGCCGAGGGGAATACTTCTTAGACGGCAAAAATGTTGCTACCCTTGATGACAATCAGCTCGCGGAGGTCCGCAACCGCTACATCGGCTTCGTATTTCAACAGTTCAACCTATTGCCTCGGCAAAGCGCGCTTCGCAATGTCGAGCTCCCCCTGCAATACGCAGGGGTGCGCCATCGCCATGATCTAGCCGCCGATGCCCTAACCCGCGTCGGCCTTGGACAACGGATGGAGCATCGTCCCAATGAACTCAGCGGCGGACAGCAACAGCGTGTCGCGATCGCAAGGGCAATCGTGAATAACCCCGTGATGATCCTCGCCGACGAACCGACCGGGAACCTTGACAGCCGCACCACCGAAGAAATCCTCGCTCTATTTCAGGCCCTAAACCAAGAAGGCAAAACGATTATCATCGTCACTCACGAAGAAGAAGTCGCCCGACATTGTAAGAGAGTCTTGCGGTTCCGGGATGGTCGCCTTGTCGAAGACTACGCTGTGGTGGATCAAGTGAACGCCCTTGAAGAACTCAAGACACTTCCCGACCCCGATGCCATTACTGCCCCACCGATCGCGTAGAATCTTGTGCCCATGCACAATACGATTGTCCAATATGAGCGCCCGCTCGAACTAGCGGGCGGGTTCTCCCCCAAGGGAGATCAGCCGGAGGCAATCGCTGGGCTCGTCGAAGGGCTCTCCGAAGGCACACGATTTCAAACCCTCCTTGGAGCTACAGGCACGGGCAAGACCTATACGATGGCGAGCATCATCGCCAAGACTCAGCGTCCCGCCCTCATCATCGCCCACAACAAGACGCTGGCCGCTCAACTATGCCAAGAATTCAGGGCGTTCTTTCCCGATAATGCGGTTGAGTACTTTATTAGTTACTATGACTACTACCAACCGGAGGCATATGTACCCGGTAGCGATCTGTACATTGAAAAAGACTCTTCGGTCAATGAGGAGATTGAGCGCTTGCGGCACTCTGCAACGCAGTCATTGCTTTCCCGGCGGGACGTGATCGTGATCGCTTCCGTCTCGTGTATCTATGGCCTCGGTTCGCCCGATACCTACGCAGAAAGCGTCGTGACCTTTGAAACTGGAACTAAGTTTGATTTGGACGATGTACTCCAACGTCTCGTACGAATGCAGTTTGTTCGCAATGAGATGGTGTTGGACCGTGGGACCTTCCGGGTTAGGGGAGACACTCTAGAGATTCAACCAAAGGACGAAGAGATCGTGACGCGTGTTGAGTTCTTTGGCGATAACGTAGAGCGAATCCGACTGATTGACCCACTCACCCAAGAAGTATTTGACGAGCCATCAAAGTGCTCTGTCTTTCCAGCTACGCACTATGTCACACCCTACGAGCGGCTGGACTCAGTCTTGGCTCAAATTGAGCATGAGCGCGATAAGCAGTGTGAATACTTCAAGGCGCAAAATAAGTTGATTGAAGAGCAACGGCTACGCCAGCGTACAGACTTCGATATGGAGATGATGCGAGAAGTTGGTTACTGTAGTGGTATCGAAAACTACTCACGGTACTTTGATGGCCGAGCGCCGGGAACTGCTCCCTACACTCTCCTTGACTTCCTACCCAAAGATGCGCTTGTTTTCGTTGATGAAAGCCATCAGACATTGCCCCAAATCCGTGCCATGTTCAATGGTGACCAGCAGCGCAAGTCCGTCCTGGTGGACTATGGCTTTCGGCTCCCGAGCGCACTGGATAATCGCCCACTCAAGTTCGATGAGTTCTTGGAGCGCACGCCGCAAGTCATTTTTGTGAGCGCAACACCGGGTACTTTTGAGGCCGAAAACGAGGGTCATCGAGTCCAGCAAGTCATCCGACCGACCTACGTCCTTGATCCGGAGATCGAAATCCGGCCCACCCAAGGGCAAATTGATGACCTCATCAACGAAATACAAACCAGGGTCCAACAGGGCCAGCGCACTTTAGTCACCACGCTCACCAAGAAGATGAGTGAGGACCTTACGGACTATCTAAAAGATATCAATGTGAAGGTTGCCTATATTCATAGCGATGTACACTCGCTTGATCGCCCTGAGATTCTCCGCGACTTGAGGCTAGGGGTGTATGACGTGATCGTCGGTGTAAACCTCCTCCGTGAGGGACTTGACCTCCCCGAAGTAACCCTGGTAGCCATCCTTGACGCCGATAAGGAAGGTTTTTTGCGGAGTGCTACCAGCCTGATCCAGACCGTTGGCCGGGCAGCTCGAAACGAGTTCGGTCGGGTCTTAATGTACGCCGATCGCATCACCGACTCGATGCAGTTCACGATTGATGAGACCAACCGTCGGCGTTCGGTCCAGCAGGAATACAATACTACTCATGGAACTTCACCTACTACCGTTGCAAAAGAAGTCCGCGAAACGGTGCGCTCGTACGATGCAGTAGCGGAAATTGTGGCCCAGTATGACGATGCCGCAATTGAGGCCCTCGGGCAAGACGGAGCTCCCATTCGCGTTGATGAAATCCCTCTCCTGATCGCCGCTCTCGAGAAGGAAATGAAAGACCACGCCAAAATTATGGAGTTTGAAAAAGCTGCCGAGGTGAGAGACGAAATTCAAAGGCTTCGCGAATTGATGGGGACGGCGGGCGGAAGAATCGGAGTCGAAAAGCGTCGGAGTCCGATGATGCGAAGGCGAAGGTGATTCTAAAGCCTGGGCGAAACACCCTCGCTAACCTAACAGGTTTTGGCATCTGGCCTTGTCGCAGCGGCGAACCTGTGATATGTTCTAGTTGTTCCGTCAAGGTTTTTTGACGGACGGAGATAACATGAAGAAACTAATTCTTATCGGAGCATTGGCTGGAGTCGCCGCCGCATCGCAAGCGGTTACACTCGTCCTTACGGTAGACCTCTCGGGCGCCGGCTCTTACGGCGGCTATAACGATCCTCTGAACTTCAAGCAGACTATCAACCTTGATACTTACTTTGGTCAGGACTATTCCAACTATACGTTGACGGGCTACGGCTACCACAATGTGGAGTTCACAACCGAAGGCGGTTCTTGGCTATCGGAAGTTATCTTTTCCACGGAAACGTCCGATGGGATGGCTTTCTACGACAATCAGTTGTTCCCAGGGCAAACCACCTCAGGTGTAGCTACCCTTGATACAGCTGGGGCCTTTGGCTTACCGGTCGGTAGTACAGCAGGAGGCGGTACGGCCTATTCCGTCCTCCCTGATGACACCATCAATGTGCTCCTCTACGAGACCTTCAACGACGGTGGAGCGGCCCGCGATGGCGTATTCTCCGCCGGTAGCACAGCCTACGTGCAATTCGAAGCCGTACCTGAACCAGCAACGATGGCTGCTCTTGGGTTGGGTGTAGCTGCGCTCATCCGCCGACGCAAGAAGTCATAAGGCGTTCAAGAGTCTAAGGAAAGCAAGAAGTAGCCCCTTTCGTCAATAGGCGGGAGGGGCCTTAATATGGGCGGGCGACCATGATGCCCGTATGGCTCTTCCCCAAGAATTCACCCAGCCGCACATCAAACACGGTTTCCTTCTGTATGGAGCTAGCGTGAACAAAATGCGGAACGCCCTTCTCGACGATGATCAACCCAACATGGGCGCAGTCCATGCCTTCTCGTGCGTCGGTCAAGGCGACAATGTCGCCGGTCTGGAGGTACTGTTCCGCCTTAGCTACGGCGGATTTGGGGACAAACCACTTCTCTCGCGCCGTTAGTGCCTGCTCCTGCCGCTTCAGCATAGATACGAGCTCGGGATTTGCCTTTAGCTGGCGGTATAGACCACTATTCTCGCTCATAAAATTAATCTTCTTCGAAAACCGCTCGGCGCCCGGTAGCGACTTCGAGATGTCCTTGACCACGCCCTTTCGAGCATTATCGTAGATCCAGTCACTCGTATAATGGAGTCGGCTAAGGTATCCGTCTACTTCTCCTCCGCGGTAGCGAGTGAACTCAATGGTATCAACCAGCCGATTGGCATCCACGACAGCCCTTGAATTCCACCGCAGTCTCGCCAACCCAAGCACCGTTTCCATGAAGGTCACGCAGTCAAGCCGATCGAGCGAAACGTAACAGAATTCGTCGGTCTCAGACCGCTCTAGGGTCCAACCAACATAGGGTCTCCCTAGGAGTTGCCGAGCAAAGAACCCCATTCGCTGAGGCATGTCCGCATCAGCGATTCTTGATTCTTGGGCCGCCTTGCGCAAGGACTCGAAGGTAGCATCGCCCTCGAACTGTACGGGGGCCAAGGCCAACAGCACGACAAGAGCGTTCATGCGGGATCAACAATTCGAGACTTAATGGCCTTCATCGCCGCCTCGGTCCGGCTGTTGACCTGCAACGCCTTGAGAATATTGCTCACATGATTCTTAACCGTCTTTTCGGCGATGCAGAGGTCGCGGGCAATCTCTTTGTTGCGCATACCTTTGGCGATGAGGTCAAGAATCTCGCTCTCACGATCACTCAAGACAAATAGTTCGGTGTCATCCGTATCGCCGTCGTCCCGTACACGACGAAAATCATTAAGGACACGGGTCGCAATCTTGGGTGTCAGCATCGCCTCACCTTTGCTCGCCAGTCGGATGGCATCAACGACGTTCTGAGGTGTGCTCGTCTTTAGAAGGTAACCGAGGGCACCGGCTCGGATCGCATCAAAGATCGTCTCGTCATCTTCATTCACCGTAAGGACCACGACTCGGACGTCCTTTTCCTGCTTGAGGAGACGGCGAATCAGCTCAATGCCATCCATTCGCGGCATGTTGATATCGGTCAATAGGACGTCGGGAGGCGTTTCAAGACAAAACTCAAGCGCTTCTTCGCCATTCTCACAGACCGCCAAGAGGGTGCACTCAGGCATGAGTGTCAACGTTTTTTGCAAAGCCCCTCGATACGCGGGCTCATCGTCAACAACGACAACCCGAATTGAACCTGCCATGGCGCGAGTATACGGCATAATTCTGACTGTTG
>JADLGZ010000056.1 GCA_020849075.1 Fimbriimonadaceae bacterium
GACCAGTGCGGCGATCACTGTTGACCAAATGGTTAAGGCGAATGTAGTTAGTAGCCAAGCTGAACTTCACCGACAATGGGGGGGCGTTGTTCCCGAGGCGGCGAGTCGGGCCCATGTTGAAGCCATGATTCCCGTGCTTGATTCGGTCCTCAGCTCCGCTGGCATAAAGAAGCCTGATGCCATTGCCGTAACAAACCGCCCTGGGCTCGTCGGAGCGCTCTCAGTCGGGGTCACTGCGGCAAAGGCCCTCGCTTTGGCTTGGCAAATCCCACTCATCGGTGTACATCATCTGGAAGGACACATACTTTCTGTTTTAGCGGACAGGATCGAAGAGATTCAGTTTCCTCATCTCAGCTTGATCGTCAGTGGGGGGCATACGGAGCTTGTTCGTGTTCAAGAGCCAGGTAACTACCAGATTCTCAGCGAGACTCTGGATGATGCCGCGGGCGAAGCCTTTGACAAAGGGGCACGACTGCTCGGACTAGGCTATCCTGGTGGGGCAAAGATCCAAGAAGAAGCTCGAGCCGGCGATCCATACCGCTACAAACTCCCGATCGCAATCCCCAACGACCCCTATCATTTCAGCTTTTCGGGCCTGAAGACTGCAGTATTGCGGCTCACCGAGAATGAGGGCGATCACATTGTCATAGCCGACGCAGCGGCCTCCTTGCAGAGAGTCATTGTTGAGGCACTCGCGATTAAGGTTGAGCATGCGCTTGAAGCGTCGGCGCTCAAGACCCTCACACTGGTCGGAGGTGTGGCCGCGAACCTTGCTCTACGGTCACGCCTTCAAGAAGTAGCCCAACAATACGGGGTTGCTTTCTATTCTCCCGAGCCAGCTTTCTGCACTGATAATGCGGCAATGATTGCGCTTGCTGGTTCCCTGCGTTTGGCTCGTGGAGAGCGTGGCGATACCTCCCTAGACTGCACGCCAAATCAGCCTCTTTAGCCTGCCAAGACACAATCCCCTTCGCTGCTACCAGGTTTGGGACATGGTATGAACTCTTTAGGCTCAAGCGACCATCTAACTAAGACGGACTGACCTATGAGGGGACTTTTACGAACATCATTACTGCTCGGCGCACTTTCTACGACTCTGGCTTGGGGCCAGCTAATCCCGCCTGCTCTCAGTAGCCGGCCCGGTGCCCAGTACACGATTTATCTTAACTTTGCAGGGTTCAATTACGATGGGACATGGGCCAACAAAACCCCCGGTAATGTCCCAGCATTCACCTTGGATGGAGACGCTACCACCTTCAATAGCACGGAAATGCAACGGATCCGAGAAACCTGGGCCAGCACAGCCGCCAAGTTTATTGGGTTCAATATCAATGTAACTACGGTGGATCCCTCTCCGGCCGGACTTACCGACGCCCAGCGCAAGACCTGGTACGACAATACGCAGTATCTCACCCACACCATCCTTGGCGGATCAAACTCGTGGTACGGCCCTGCCGGGGGAGTTTCATACGTAGGGATCGCCCAACAAGCAACCACCTCGAACGGTATGCGAACCAACTGGGTCTTTCCTGCTGGAGGCTCGGGCAATACGGCCAAGTCCATGAGCGTGGTGGCTTCCCACGAGGACGGTCATCACCTAGGTTTGCCCCACCAACACGACGAGAACAACGGTGCCGAATACAGCAGTAATGGCGGAGCCAATGGTGACGGCAGCTATGCACCGATCATGGGTGTGGCTTACAGCTCTCAGCGCGCAACGTGGCGGCACGGTATGTCCGGAACGAATGTTAACGACGTCACCGTCCTTTTGAACAACCTGAACATCGGCCCCATCATTGACGACGGAATTGGTCACACCATGGCCAGCGCGACACCGATGTCGGTACTTGCGAATGGAAATTCTAACCCAGGACAACATCGCGGTTGGATCATGCCAAGGGCCGAAACTGGCTATGCAGCTGAGGGCGCAAATGCCTATACCAAGGACTACTTCAAGTTCCGATCCCTGGGTGGCTTGGTCACGCTTTCAGCCAATGACGGCACCTCCTACCTAGCCGCCGATATCGCGGATATCGGCGCCACAATGCGCAGCTCCCTGCGGATATTCGACTCTGGCGGCAGCCTTGTCGGTGTCGCTACGGAAAGCGCAAGCACGCTCGTTCACACTTGGTCAGGGAATTTGGCCTCGGGCGAGTACTTCGCGGAAGTAACAAGCGTCGGCGCCTACACTTCAACTTACGAGCCGAACAGCCGCTACTTCAATATGGGAGCCTACTTTCTAAAGGGCTCAGGCCTAGCCCCTGTTCCGGAGCCAGCCTCCATGAGCGTCCTCGCCCTGGCGATTGGCGGCCTGCTGGCCCGTCGACGAAGGTCGAGGTGAGTTGATTCATTGAGCCGGCTGAGACGCTCGGTGAGCCCTTCCCGCAGCGCGAGTGGTTCGCCCCCGTGGGCTACCACCTATCGCAAACTTTGAACCCCACCCCTTGTTGCAACATACCGAGAAAGCGGCACTAGCCTTGAGTCCGGATCGTTTGAGACAAAGCCGGTAAACCCGCAATTCTCCAATTCAGCAAGGTGGTCAGCGATCACCTCCGCCATCGCGGTCCGATGGACGCGCCAGTCAATCTCCTCAGCCGACTTCCCCTCATGCACGGCGCGGACCGACAGGGCCTGCATTACTACATTCGATATGCAAACTTTGGGGCCGAGGTCTGTACGATCGGCAACGAGGTCAAATTTGGATTGCCTCCCCCCTTTTGCGATCGTAACATATGCTATACCCTGCCTGCTACCTTGCGATAATCTTACCGGCTCACCGACTATGCGAGTATCCCGCAGTAAAACGGTGTTTATGTAATATAGGAGTTGCTTGACTTGATTTCTGCTTAGCTTTAGGTACTGCTTTTCGTGCTCGTGCTGATAGGCCAAGAGCGTGTCTGCATCGCCCGAAAAACTCGCGAGTAAGACCTTCTCTGCAACCACCTCTGGCAATTCAGCCTTGGGACGGAGTACGAGGAAGCCGAGTGCCATGACGATCACCGCTGCACCGGTCAATAGGCCAGTCTCTCGACTGGTACGAGGCTTGTTACTTCGGCCCAATGCATTCACCATTCAAGCATATGGAGCCAGATTCGGTACTAGGTATCTTCACCTTAACAGTGAAGGTCGACTCATTGATAAGCCGCATGCATTCCATGTCATATACGTGACATTGGCAACAGTCATCCATGCTCTGATAGCAGACATAGGAAGAAGCTCCATACCCAATTGCATACGAACCCCAACCGCAGTCTTCAGGCTGATTACAGCTGCCGAGCGGACCGCCAGATGAGAAGTTACAGATGGCACTTCCAAAGGTCACTAGCAAGAACGCAACAATGCTCGGTGAAGCCAGTCGTAGTTTTTTCGTCATTTCTTATCTCCTTTGAACATTATCTAATTGCCGGTCCACCACTCTGGCCGCTGCCACGTGCCGGTTTTTTGAATTTTAAGAACCTGCCCGGCGAAGTTCACTCCGAGGCCAAAATGCGTCGAAAAAGGTGATTCCCTATCTGTGCTTGGGTCTGCGTGGCACATCATGACGATGAAGGGCATGCGCACACCATGAGTTTGGCTCTGCCTTGCCCAGGCCTCTTCAAATGCCGCTCTCCGCTCGATTGAGACCATGCCGGGACACGACATGCACTTGTACGCTCCGGTCCTGCCGCTGTGACTAAGGGCGGACGTCTTGGGCGAAGCGCACTTGAAGGACTCCATTGGCAGACGAAGCGCAGTCCATAGTTGATTTGGAGCGGGGCCGCCGAGCGGCGATCCCATCTCCGACGGCGTGCCGACGTCCGCTGCTTCGCATTGCTCTCGGTAAAGAAGCAGGGCGATACCAATGTTCTTCAGGCGTTCACTCGTCACCGTCACCTTCGCTTGCTCTTGAGACCGCATATAAGCGGGCCACACAAGTGCAATCAGGACGCTTACAATTGCGAAGACGACCAGCACTTCAATAAGCGTAATCCCCCGCCTCATTTCGGCAACTCTCCTTCGCTTTTCTGAACCCATGCATACTTTCCGCCTTGCACCTTCAGCATACTTGGGGCCCAGGGACGGGCCATCGCCTCCAACTCCAACGCCGATACGCTTAAGACGGGCCATGTGTTAGGCAATGAATATGCCTTTCTAACTGTTGGCGCAACGGATTCAGGTCCTTTGTAGAGCACAACGACCTTTTGTTTTCGATCCCTTGCGAAGGCAACTGTGCCCTGCGTGCAGCCGCAACAAGTCCTGCTACTCAACAAAAGAATTAATGTGGCCTCATGGGCTCGCGCCAACTTGGAGAGAGTCGGAAACTTCTTATCGTCAACCACGGTGCCAACTAGCGATGGGTCTATTGACTCTTTCCTTAGAACCTCACCCTTCTGCTCCGTCACCGAGTTAGGGGTGCGAACTAATCCTGTGCAGCCACTAGCCGCAGCACAATAGATCAGTATTATTGCCACTCGCGAGGTGGACATTCTTTACTATAACCCTATTTCTCCACTTTTCGCCCTTTTTGTCATGGCGCGCTTACCTGACGGTCGAGAAAACAGGCTGAGGTGAGCGAGGGATAGCAGGCATTCCTAGCCACACCTGTAGGAACTTTCCCCTTGAGACAAATTGCACCTTTTCTGAAACTTGGTGATGATGGGAACTGAGGAGCCAAGCGGTAAGGTAAGAAAGCTATGAGGAAGATCGTCGCCGGGTTTGTTGGCATTTTGGGGTTAGGGGCATTGTGCGCTGGAGAGGGGGGCGGTGCCTATCTAGGGGCCATGAGTTTGTTGCCGCTCGGCATGGCTGCTGCACCCACCTTCTATGTGTCAACGACAGGGTCGAATAGCAATCCTGGCACCCACGCTCTACCGTGGCGGACGATTACTTACGCCGTAGGATCGAGCAGCCCGGCGCCGGCTAGTTCTACGATCTATATTCAGGCGGGCGATTATGGCAACGAGAATGTTGTTGTTCGCAAAGATGGCCTGAAGCTGATTGGTTATCATGCCAAGCCGGGGGACCAACCCGCGATTCTGGTCAAGTCAATGCTTCCGATAGCGGATTTCGAGCCGACTCATCAACCGCTCCTCCGGGGTGCAAATCGATCGAGTGGCATCGCCATCAACCTGCAAGGGCGCGCCGGGGTTACCGTTTCAAACATCAATATTACAAATTATTCGTACGGCATCAGTGCGGGCAGCACCAACCAGAACTTCAAGGAAGGGCATACCATTAGCAATGTAAATGTCTCGCAGCTTGGTAATCCAACCGTGGGGTATTCGGGCTTGGGGATCTCCCTTGGATCCATGGGCACAAGATTCTCGAATGGGTGTACCGTTCGAAACTGCATGATCGTGAATGCAGCCGCCGAGGGTCTCAGCATTAATGGCGATCAAAACACCGCCGACAATGTGAAGGTCTTTAACTTGGAAACAGAAGGCGCAGCATCAACAGACTATTACGTGCTGATCTGCGGCAATTACAATCTGGTGCTGAACTCCATGATCAGCAGGGCAGCGGGTTCGTCGCACAACGGGCATGGCTTTAGTATCAAAAGCAACGCGGAGCAGATCATTGATGAGGGCCAGCCCTATCCCGTCATTAACCCCCAGTTCAATGTGATCCGAAACTGCGTAGCCTACAACCTTGGCGAAAGCTTCGTCGTGCGCCACCGCGGCGTTCGCAACAACACCTTCATTGACAACAGGGCGTTTGGCGCCGGGAGCGACAGCAATTGTGAGGGCAATGGCATCGTCATTCGCGATGGAGCCAGCGACAATAAGTTCATCAATACGACGGTCCAGAACGCCTGCTCGGGAATACGATTCAATGACACCACCGAAGATGGGGACACGGGCGCCAACCCACCTGGCCATCCGGGGTCGGGCAACCTCATTGACGGCATTTCGGTCCGCAACACCTATTACGGCTTCAATTTTCACTCGATTAGTGTTCCCTCCGATGCCGGCGCAAACACCGTGCGCAACTCCACATTCGACAGGGTGAGATACGTTTTCGGGGCGGCCCGAAGCGCGACAGCAATGACCTACCAGAACATAACGTTCAACGGCACGCTCGGAATCTTGCCGCCATCGGTTGGAGGCTTTCGAACCGGACCATTCTCAGGCACGATCGTTCCCTCACAGTTCTCGAACTGCTCGTTCAAAAATATCGCCGGAGGCATGCCGCCAGGCTTTTAACAGTATGCAGCGCAGTAGCGTTTGCCGAGCCTAGATTCGCGTGACATTACGCTTACGGTGCATGGAACTTACACGTGAATCGGGAAGCGCTTGGTCAGCTCGACCACTTCCCTCTTCACTGCCTCGAGGTTCGCGGCGTCTTCGGGGTTTTTGAGACATCGCGCAATGAGGCTCGCGATGGACGCCATTTCCGATTCTCTCATGCCGCGCGTCGTGACGGCGGGGGTGCCAAGGCGGACACCACTCGTGACGAACGGCTTCTCTGGATCGTTGGGAATGCTGTTCTTGTTGGTGGTGATATTGGCTTCATCTAGGGCGATCTGCGCCACCTTGCCTGTGATTCCATAGGGTCGGAGATCAACGAGCATGAGGTGGCTGTCGGTACCACCACTGACGATGCGGAACCCTTCGCCAATCATGGCCTCGGCCAGCGCATGGGAGTTCTTCTTGATCTGGGCTTGATAGGTCTTGAACCCCGGTTGCAAGGCTTCGCCGAAGCAGACGGCCTTACCGGCAATAACGTGCATCAGGGGACCGCCTTGGATGCCCGGGAAAACGCTCATGTTGATTGGCTTGGTCAGTTCCTCTTTGTTCCAGAGAATCATGCCGCCGCGTGGCCCACGGATTGA
This sequence comes from Fimbriimonadaceae bacterium, assembly GCA_020849075.1. Classification (GTDB taxonomy): domain Bacteria; phylum Armatimonadota; class Fimbriimonadia; order Fimbriimonadales; family Fimbriimonadaceae; genus JAFLBD01. The sequence continues at coordinate 6,812 of JADLGZ010000056.1, forward strand.
CTTATGGGTTGTGCTTGTGACGACGTCGCAATGGGGGACCGGGTTGGGGTATTCGCCCGCCGCGATGAGTCCGCTATAGTGGGCCATGTCGCACATGTGGAGAGCACCGACCTCGTCTGCAATTTTGCGGATTTGAGCGAAATCGAAGGTCCTAGAGTAGGCGGTGGCCCCGCTCACAATAATCTTTGGCTTACTCGCTTGGGCAACCTTACGCATCTCATCGTAGTTGATCGTTTCGGATTCAGGGTCAACACCGTAGGCGGCCACGTTGTACATCTGCCCGGTGAAGTTCACGGGTGAGCCGTGGGTAAGGTGCCCACCGTGGGCGAGGTTCATCGCCATGAGCGTGTCCCCGGGCTTGAGGAAGGCGAAGTACACTGCCATGTTGGCCTGCGCTCCGCTGTGGGGTTGAACATTGGCGAAGTTGGAGCCATAGAGCTGCTTAACCCGATCAATCGCGAGGTTTTCGACCTCGTCAACAATCTCGCAGCCGCCATAATAGCGCTTTCCGGGGTAGCCCTCGGCGTACTTGTCTTGAAGCACGCTCATCATCGCCTGACGAACGGCAAGGCTGGCAATGTTCTCACTGGCGATCAGCTCAAGATTGTGCTCTTGGCGTTCTTGCTCGCGCAGGATGATATCAAAAACCGCTGGGTCAGCCTCAGCTAGAGGGATGCGATGCGGGTGGGGCATGCCCTGATTCTACTGCACCTGGAACGAGTAGAGCAGCTGGCCACCGGGTTCACCGTTTCCAGTTGGCAATGTGCCGCCAAACTCTCCATCAAGCTTGCGGTTCCCGGACGCGGACCGCACCTCATCACTAACGGCCAGAGTGTAGGCTCCTCTTGTAAGGGGTCTCGGCGTAGTTAGCGTTACGGTCTTCGTGGACAAGTTATATGAATAAGTGAACGGGACGGGAACAGTCGCTGGGCGGGCGCCTGTCTTGGGGCTATTTCTGGTCAATGTGAACTGGGCGGCATTTGCGGTTACTGCAGTTTGGAACGTTAGCTTGATCTGAGTTGCATTTGCAGGGATGGTCGCATTGGGAGCAGGGGTAGCCTCCACGACGACCGGACCGCCTTCAACAAAGCTAGTTCCGGTGACACCACCGTTCAAGGTCCAAACATCCTCGTCAAAGGTGCAGTCGGTCGCGGCGCCAGTCAATGGAATGACGAAGTTCTCCACCAGCGCGTCCGAGAAGATGCTCTTGAACTGCTTTACTCCGCCGACTGTTGGCCGGATGTCAATTGGCAGGGCAAAGGTTCCGTAGGATGCGCTCTGCGTTTGCTTTACGTACACCTGAAGGTAGCTCTTGCCATTGGCGGTGGTGGACTGCCAGTTCCATTGGTATTGAGGCACCCCACCTCCATAAACGGTCTTGTTGAAGAACCAGTGGAGGTCCTTGCCATAGACCGATTCACAGACGGCAATAAAGTCTTCCGTTGTGGCTGTCTTATATGCGTAGATTCCTCGGTACTGCGCTAAGGCCGCAAAGAACTGGCTATCTCCCATGATATGTCGGAGCTGGTGCAAGACCCAAGCCGCTTTGTTGTAGGTGTAATTGCCGCTGAAGATTCGATTCGGATCGGTGATATTGGAGCAATAGACGGTACTGCTCGTCTGCGAGGGCCGATTGGCGTTCATTTCCGCTTTGTATGCGTTAAAGCCGCCTCCCGCCTTATTTTCTTCCCAGATGGCCTCCGAGTATGTCGCGAAGCCCTCGTTCAGCCAGATATCGTGCCACGTTGCGCACGTGATCATGTCCCCCCACCAATGATGAGCGAGTTCGTGGGCCACGACTGACTCCCAGAATCCACCCATGCCGGTGCAGGTCTGATGTTCCATCCCCCCGCCGAATGTGAAGTTGTACATGCTGTACTTCTCATCCTTGAAAGGATAAGTGCCATATGCCGAGTTGTACACGGTCATCATTTGCTGGGCCTTGTTCCAGCTATTCCGGTTGCTGGCAGTGTCCCAATCAGACCATATCCAGTACTGGATGGGCATGCTTTGACCCGAAAAGTCGTAGGGTGTTGTCCAGGTGTTGTAGGCGGAAACAGCAAAGGCGGCGAGGTATGGCGCCATCGGATAGCCCGTATGCCAACTATAGCGTACGGTTCCGCCCCCCATCGGTACAACGTCCTGCAGTGTGCCATTCGACACGGCCGTCAGGCCAGTCGGAACTGTGATGTTCATGTCGAATGTCGCCTTGTCCGTATTATCGTCCTTGTTGGGCCACCAAGTATAGGCGTACCAAGGCTCGCTTAACGTGAAGGCATAGGGGCCAGTAATGGGCCTCGTACCAAAAGCGATCGAACCAAAGAATGCCGAAACGGCGGGGCCACTGTAAGGAATGTTCAGCGTAAAAGTCTGCCCGACAGAATAAGGCTGATCAAAGTTTGCTACGCAAGTCGTTGAGTCAAGGCGTGTAACCGTAATATTGCGACCATCTAGGGTCACCTGCCCGATCGTAAAGCTATCGCTGAGCCTGAAAGTGAACTCCGTTAGGGCAACGCTCTTGCTTTCAGCTTCAATCTGAGTGCTAGCGACTAGATTTGTGCTGGGCGGATTAAGGGAAAAGTTGAGCGTGTAATGTGTGGCATCGGTGTCCGAGGCGCCTTCAAGAGTTGCCTGCAAATTCGGTCTGATTCCAAACTTGGCGGCCTTCTTTCCAAAAATCAGGTGACCGCATCCGGGCTCCGGCGCCGCGTATGCCAACGTGGCAAGCATCGAAACGATCGGCCAGAATAAAGCGGTCTTCATAAGCATCTCATTTTACGACGAAAGGCTTGGGATTCAAAGGTCCTTTACGAAGCAAACACTTAGGAAGAGTCAATTGCGGGTAACGATCGTTCATTTCGCTCTCGCGGGCTCTTCACAAAACAAATGCGCGTACCCCATGCGGGTACGCGCATCAACCACAAACCAGGCCCTTACTTCTTTACTTGGTTACCGTAACGGCGCATGAACTTCTCAACACGACCCGCCGAGTCAACAATCTTCTTCTGGCCCGTATAGAACGGATGGCTGAAGGCACTGATATCCACTGGGACAACGTAATATTCGATTCCATCAATGCTCCGCGTCTCGTTAGTTTTCAACGTGGAGACGCCAGTCCACTCATGGTCGCCATCAACGAAGAGGACGGGGTGGGTTTGCGGATGAATCTCAGCTTTCATGATCGTAAAGTCGCGCTCGGCCCCAAATTATGGCGTATTCGGAGAGCCGATTGCAAGATCAATATCGGTAGTGATCAGTTTTGTAAGGTCCAGCGACTTCAACTCCGATATAGCTTGCCTGTTCTGGAGTGAGCTCCGTCAGTTGCGCATCGAGCTTCTTCAGTTGGAGGCGTGCTACCTTCTCGTCCAGAATCTTTGGCAGTACGTAGACCCCAGGCCCATATTCACCCTTCTTGGTCCAAAGTTCAATCTGGGCAAGGACTTGATTTGCAAAGCTGCTACTCATGACATAGCTCGGGTGACCGGTTGCGCAACCTAGATTCACGAGCCGCCCCTTCGCCAACAGGATGATTCGCTTTCCGTCCGGGAAGATGACATGGTCGACCTGAGGCTTGATCTCCTCCCACTCAAAGCCCTCAATACTCGCGATGTCAATCTCATTGTCAAAGTGACCAATATTGCAAACGATTGCCTGGTCCTTCATCTTCATGAGGTGACTGCGGTTGATGACGTGGTAGTTACCGGTGGCGGTGACAAAGATGTCGGCCTTATCTGCCGCATAATCCATGGTCACGACCTTGTAGCCCTCCATGGCGGCTTGCAGGGCGCAGATGGGATCGCATTCAGTCACCCACACTTGGGCGCTCAGGGCTCTGAGAGCTTGAGCGCTTCCCTTGCCAACGTCTCCATAGCCGCAGACAAGGGCGATTTTGCCCGCGATCATGACATCGGTCGCACGCTTGATTCCGTCCACTAGGCTCTCGCGGCAGCCATAGAGGTTATCGAACTTGGACTTGGTGACACTGTCGTTGACATTGAACGCGGGGAATGGCAACTCCCCCTTTTTTTGCATCTCATAAAGGCGATGGACACCAGTCGTAGTCTCCTCGCTAACACCTTGAATATTGGACTTGATCCTCGAATAGAACGTCGGATCTTGCCCAAGTTTCTTCTTGATACTGGCAAACAGGGCGGTTTCTTCCTCACTTCCCGGGTTCTCCAGAAGACTCGGGTCTAGTTCGGCACGGCTTCCGAGGAGCACCAAGAGCGTGGCGTCCCCACCGTCGTCAAGAATCATGTTTGGTGTACCGCCATCGTGCCACTCCATGAGGCGATGGGTGAATTCCCAATACTCGTCAAGCGTCTCGCCCTTGTACGCAAAGACGGGAACTCCGGCCTTGGCAATGGCGGCAGCAGCGTGGTCTTGTGTACTGAAAATATTGCAACTGACCCAGCGAACTTCTGCTCCCAAAGCGACGAGCGTCTCAATGAGAACTGCGGTCTGGATCGTCATGTGAAGGGACCCGGCGATCTTGGCTCCCTTCAAGGGTTGAGTCTTGGCGTATTCCTCGCGGACGGCCATCAGGCCCGGCATTTCCGTTTCGGCAATCCGCATCTCACGTCGGCCCCAATCAGCGAGCCCGAGGTCGGCGACAAAGAAGTCAGTTTGTGTTGCTTGCATGTTTTGCTCCGTGTCAGCAAGCAAAGGCGCCCGCTGACTTAATTCAGCGAGCGCCGTTCTTGGTTGCCGAGCCTGGTTCCTTGCAGGAATCGCAGCGCCCCTCGGCACAGTTACATTATGGCAGATTCTCCCTAGAGCTCCACTAGGTCCTCGGAAGTTTTTCTTCTCCACTCACGAATAGATTCCAGCAGCTGAAGCGATATCTCCCGATGCGCCATTTGGATCTTCTGAATTCGTTGATCCAGGTGAACGTATTGCCGATGAAACTCTAAGCCTGCTTCCCTATTCCTTAGGACATCGAAATGTGACAAGACAGCTTGGAAGCAGTATCGTGCTCGTTGGAACAACAGGGCCCGGAGCGAAACTTCCGATGCGCGAAGGTAGGCCTCAACCGCCTCATCTTGTTCCCCAGCTGCCATGAGAGTATCAGCAAGATAACGGAGATAGTAGCTTTCGTACCGGGTCTGCAGCTTGGCTTCTGCGAGAAGGGCCGCCCGGCGCAGAGGAGCAATGTGGATTCTTGGGTCCTCCAGCTTGGCCAAGGCGGCAGCCAAGCCCGCTTCTGCATAGACCAGCTTCATGTCAAGATTGGGCTCGGTAGCTGAGTTCCGGCATTGGCGAAATGACTCAGCCGCCTCCGACCAATGCCCCGTTTGGAGGTGGGCTAATCCATGCCAACCGAAGAGACGGGCGGTTCTTGCCCCGCGGCCAAGGCGGCTCTCGTAGCGGCGGGCCTCGGCCCATGCCTCGTGAGCCTCGCCATCCCGGCCCATTCTAATAAAGCCCATGCCGAGAAGTTCGTGGACAAACGCGAGTTCAGCGGAGTTCTCGCTTGGTGCTACTTGCTGGAAATAATTCTCGAAAAGGTGGATCGCAATGTTGTGCTCACCCAATTCCCTTTGCAACAGCCCATGGACGAGCCAAAGGCGAGCTTGATTTTGCGCTGGGACGCTATCAGCGATAAACAGAGCATCCTTGAAATGCTCTATCGCTTCGTCAAACTCGAGTTCTTGCGAGTGGGCAAAGGCTAGACCAACGTACCCATCAAACTGGGTTGATAAGCTTGCGGAATCAAGTTCCTGCCATCCCAGCTGTTTTGCGCGGGCGAAATCTCGATCACGGCAAGCTTGCCATGAGCATTTGTATCTCGATGCAGTCTTCATTCACCTTCACACAAGAGTTCGAACGCTAGATCATGAAAGCGTGGCCTTAACGCCTGCAACCGTAGGTTATCGCGCGTGGGAAACACCCTATTTGTAAGCAAGACCACACCAATCTCCGCGTTCGGATCAATCCAAATCGACGTTCCGGTAAAGCCGGAATGTCCAAAGCTATCGCTACTAAAGCGGGATCCCGACATCGGGCCAATGTCCGATCTTGTGTCCCACCCTAAAGCGCGCGTACTCGAAGCGTCCTTAACCGCTTGTCGCACGCGCCACTGATTGAGCAGACGAGTGTCCAATACCGACGGTTCACCAAATGTGACCAAATTGACCAACTTTCTTACGCCCTCTAGCGTTCCGAATAGTCCTGCATTGCCGGCGATGCCCCCTAGGCTCCGAGCATTCTCATCATGGACGACACCTTGCAACCCACCTTCAGTGGGCACACAGCGGCTGGTATTCGTCGGATTGAAGAGTAGCTCCGCATCAAGCTTAGAGCACAGGCGATGGAAGCCCCAAGTCCAAGCATCGTCATAGCGCTCGCCTGTCAAAGTTTGGAGGACTTGCTGTAGAACCAAGAATCCAACGCACGAGTAAGCCGTTCGGTCTCCGGCAGGAGCTTCTAATGGCTCCGACAGGATCCCCCGCCACCTTTCTGCATCCGAAAGTTTCCAAAATTCCCGATGAGCGGGCAGACCGGAGTTGTGTTGCAAGAGGTGACGGATCGTGACATTTTCCTTACCTTTGCCTATAAAGTCGGGGACTAGCTCCTGGATAGCTTGATCCAGAATGAGGGCTCCATCCATTGCCTGAAGTAGAGCCGCCGTTGTGGTGACCAAGACTTTGGTCAGGCTCGCCAGATCAAAGAGGGAGTGATCGGAAATAGCGGGCGAATCTAAGTCATAGGTCTGGTTGCCGATGTACCCAGTGAACTCCTTACCTCTCGCAAGGCAAGCATAAGCCGCCCCGGGGAAGGCTTGATCAGCAATACCTTGGCGAAGAAGCGAATCAAGCTTGGGATGGGCTTCAGTCGGCAATTTCAGTCACAACAATATCGCGTCCCTCTTTCTCGTCCAGCGGTATGAGCAGGAGCATCAGCATCCCCGGCAGGCTGAAGAAGATCACGGTAACGAAGAAATTGAAGTATCCCAAATCGCGCTGCAAGACGCCGCTCAGGACGCCGGCAACAGCAATGCAAAGTGCTCCCAACCCTGTGCCGATTGCGTAGTGCGATGTCTGGAATTTGCCTCTCTGGGCGACCCACATTAGATAAACCATGTACGCTGCAAAGCCGAATCCATACCCAAATTGGTCCACGAAAGCGATGATTGAAATGGGGGAAAACACTACTTGGTGAAAGGCTGCACCTGCGGGTAAGGTCGGCAGGGCCTTCGCCGCCCAAACATACATCAGGTTGGGAACATGCATGGCGAGAGCTAAGGGCCAGAAGGCTTTGCGCAATCCCAGCCTTGATACGACCACTCCGCCGGCAATTCCCCCGAGGATAATGCCGACCACGCCCATGATGCCGTTCACGATCCCGATTTGTTCAACACTGAGGGCGAGTCCTCCCTTGCTTGTCGGGTCTTGGTAGAACAAAGGCGAAATTCGGCCAACCATCACTTCACCGAAGCGATAGAAAACAATAAAGCCAAGGATCATGATGAAGCGATCCTGTTTGATGAAGCTTGTGAAAGCCTGTGCCATCTCAGACCCGGCGAGTTGCACCTTGGAGGCAATTCCCAATGCTGCTCCCACAACGAGAGTCCCCAGCAACCAGATCAGCTCCGCATTGAACTTTTCTGACGCCATGATCCAACCCTTGGTCTCCCCGATTAAGGGGAGCGTTGGGAAGGTGTGCGCTAGGCCGTGGCCTGTGAACTTGAAAACATTGCCGATGAAAATCATGGCGCAAAGGAATGTGCCTATGATCATGAGCGTACGAGTCGCCGTCTCGATAATTCTTTGCCGATCCATCGGGCGAACAACATCATTCCCTGGCCTAGGCAGAGTTATTGGCAGGATCACTCTGCCAAGAGCATAGATAAGGATACACAGGCCCAGCACCGCTCCCCATGCCACCTGGGGTTTCATGGGTTTCCCGGGGCTGGCATCAAAGTTTAAGGTTGGTGTTCCACCACGAGGGGTAACAACGCTGAGTTTCCCAATTGACTTCGGCTCAGATCCGTTGAAGAAGCTTGCGGTAACAAGACCATTGCCAACGACTTGGATCCCGGAAACTCCTGGGGGAACCCTTATCCATGTCGGATTCTTTTCCTCTGGGTCATTTGATCGCAAACTGTTCACGGCCGTGAGTCCATCGGCCGATTGAAGTCGCTCATCCTTGATCATCAGCTCGGCGGCGGGTCGCAATATCTGCTCAGTCTTCTCCTCTCCTTTCGCGCCAGTAGTTCGTTCAAATACAATGTCGCCACCGGACACGTCTACCTTCACGCTAGGCACGCGCATCAATGTTCCGGCGAAGTAGACCAAGAGGCCCGTACAAAAGAGGCGCCCTAGGCGATAGAAGGTTGAATTGAGGCCAACGAAGGCAGCTTGCCGTGCCTTAGTGAGAGCAAGAATGTAAAAGCCATCGGTTGCGATGTTGCAGAGCGCGGAAAACACGGCCGTGACGGCGAGAATAGCAAGCGTTATCTCAAAGAACTGAGGTAGCTGGAGAGCAAAGACGGTGGCGATCATGCCAGCCACAATGCCAGCTTGCCCCCACATGATCCAACCTCTCTTTGAGCCGTTAAAGTCAACAAACGGTCCAAGAAGCATTTGGAGCGACCATGGCAATGCAATGATGCTTACCCACGTCGCAATTTGGACATTCGCAATTCCCAGGCTCTTGAAGATAATGCTGGAAACCTCTTGAACGAGCGTGACCGGAACTGCCTGCATGAAATACAGGGCAGGCGTAAAAAGCCATGGGTTGCGATCCGAAGTCCCGGCATCGGCGTCAATAGGTTGCGGCGACTGTTCGTCTGACATTGCTATGCAGACGAATCATATCTCACGCCGGCCCCTAATGATTTTTGCTTCTGATGCCTACCGGGTCATGCAGCTTTTGCAAGCCGAACAAAGGTATCGCGGTCAATGGCCCGGAGATGGCACTCATCAAACTCGCACTTCCCTGCTCTGTACAACTCAGCCAGCGATGCGTCCATCGTTTGCATTCCGTGATTTCCGCTTGTCTCCAAGATCGACTGCATCTGGTGAGTCTTGCCCTCGCGAACAAGATTCTTGATGGCCGGCGTACCTATCATCACCTCAATCGAGGCGCATCGTCCCCCACCAAGGCGTGGCAACAGTTGTTGACTCACTACCCCTTCAATTGTATTTGCCAGCAGGACGCGGATTTGCTCCTGACTATCGGGTGGGAAGACGTCAATGATTCGGTCAATTGTGCTGGGCGCGTTGCGGGTGTGCAAGGTCCCAAAGACCAAGTGCCCGGTTTCAGCCAGTGTGAGCGCTGCTTCAATGGTTTCAAGGTCACGTAACTCACCAACGAGGATAATGTCCGGGTCTTCACGCAGAACAGCCCGCAAGGCATTGTGGAAACTGTACGTATCCGAGTGCATTTCGCGCTGATTAACGATGCACTGCTTGTGCTGATGTAGATATTCGATCGGGTCCTCGATCGTCATGATATGACCACGTCGATTGGCATTGATGTCGTCAATGATCGTGGCGATTGTCGTTGATTTTCCAGATCCTGTTGGGCCCGTGACCAAAATGAGGCCGCTCGCACGCTTACTCATCTCCTTTATCACGGGTGGCAAGCCAAGCTCTTCAAAGAGGGGGATACGCATCGGAATTACACGAAGCACACCGCCAACAGCGCCGCGCTGAACGAACATGTTAACGCGGAAACGTCCCAAGGCCTTCACGGGATATCCAAAGTCCAACTCTCGCGTACTTTCAAATTTCTGGATCTTTTCATCGTCCAGAGTATCGTAGAGCAGACGCCGCGTATCCTGGGGCTGCATTGGGGCGAACGGTAACGGCA
>JADLGZ010000057.1 GCA_020849075.1 Fimbriimonadaceae bacterium
ACCGGCTTGCTTGGCGACGCGACCCGACTCGATGCTGAGGGTCTTGCCCCCAACTTCGAAAGTATGGGTGTGAATCATTTTTTAACCTTCGCTAGAATTAGCGAGGCTTAACTTCACGAATACCGAGTGACTTAATCAATTCGCGGTACTTAACAACGTCCTTGTTTCGGAGGTAACCCTCCAACCGGCGTCGCTTACCGACCAGCATGAGCAGGCCTCGTCGACTGTGGTTGTCCTTTTTGTGGGTTCGAAGATGGTCCGTGATCTGGAGGATTCGTGCTTGCAGAATTGCAATTTGAACCTCTGCGGATCCGGTATCGCCATCCGTGGTCTTGTACTCTTCGATCGCTTTCGCTTTGATAGTTTTGTCTAGCGGCATTTCTTGGTTATGGCCTCTGTTTTCATTCACCCGGCCGTTCTAGCGAAGTCGCACCGGGAAGAGACTTTCAGATCATTAGCCGCTCTATCGAACCAACCGTGGCAGGTTCAAGACAACGGCCCACAACTTGAAGCCTCAGGCGCATGATACCAGGTTGGTTATCCTAGATGCTAGTTTTCCTGTTCGGCTAAGTAAACTAGTCCAGTGATGCCGTACCGGGTTCTCCTGTACTACCAGTTTGCCGAAGTGCCCGCTCCCAAGGCCCTGGCGGATGCCCAGCTACTACAATGCCAGGAACTTGGCCTGCGGGGGCGGATCATCATTGCGTCCGAGGGAATCAATGGGACGGTGAGCGGGCCCGCCGCGGCATGCCAGTCTCACATGGAAGCGCTCGGTGCGGTTTTCCCCGGAATTGAGTTCAAAATTGACGAGGTCGAAGGCCATACCTTCAAGGGGCTCAGCGTCAAGGTGCGCGACGAAATCATCACGATGGGCATCCCGCTAGGCACCCCGGTGCACCAGAAAACCGGGCGGCACCTCTCGCCCGAGGAGTGGCGTGAGGCGATTCAGCAGGATGACGTCGTCCTCCTCGACGGTCGTAACGATTACGAGAGCGAGCTCGGCCATTTCGAGGGCGCACTCCTGCCCCCGCTCGAGAGCTTCCGCGATTTCCCCGCCTGGATTCTCGCCCACCGCGAGCAGCTCGAAGGCAAGCGCATCCTCACCTACTGCACCGGCGGCATCCGATGCGAAAAGCTCTCCGCGTGGATGCTCCAAGAAGGCTTCGAGGAGGTCTATCAGCTCGACGGCGGCATCGTCCGCTATGGCAAAGAGACCGACGGTGCTGGCTTTGTCGGCATGAATGTGGTGTTCGACGACCGCGTTCTCGTCCCGCCCACCCCCGCGCACGAGCCGATCACCCATTGCCGCGAATGCGGCGCGAAAAGCGCCAATTACGTCAACTGCGCCAACGTCCTCTGCAACCGCCGCATGATCCTCTGCCCGGGTTGCGAGGAGTTCACCAGCCGCTGCTGCAGCGACGAGTGCCGCAATGCGCCGTCGCTACGAGAAAAGAACGCGAAGTTGAGGGCGTAGATGGGAAGATAACTTGGCGGGAGGCCAATTCAGCAGTCATCTTTCCTCTCAGAAGCATAACGCCGACGGAGAACCGCCTCACCGCCTCACCGACTCACCGACTCACCGACCCACCGACCCACCGCCTCACCGCCTCACAGACCCACCGCCTCACCGACTAGTCTAAACTAAAGCCTCATGGCGCAAGCGATTACGTTCCACGGGGCCGCTCAGACGGTGACCGGCTCTAAGCACCTCATCGAGATTAACGGCAAGCAGATCCTGATAGATTGCGGGCTCTTTCAAGGATCACGCGACTTGCGCGACCGTAATTGGTTGCCGTTTGGGTTCAATCCGCGCGAGATTGATGCCGCCGTGATCACACACGCCCATATTGACCACATCGGCCTCCTCCCAAAGCTCGTGCACCAAGGCTACCAAGGCCCCCTCTACGCAACCCCCGGCACCATCGGCCTCGCCAGAATCAGCCTTCCCGATAGTGGGCGACTGCAGGAAGAAGAAGCCCGCTTTCATAACAAGAAGGGCACGTCGCGTCACCAACCTGCTCTACCGCTCTACACCGAGGCGGACGCCTTTGTTGCCCTGAAGCAGTTCCAACCGGTCCGATATGGCCAGTTACAGAGCCTGCCAAGCGGCTGCAGTTTCCGCTTTAGTCCGGCGGGACACATCCTCGGCTCAGCCTTCGCCGAGGTCTTTTTCCGGAATGGAGAGCGCATCTTGATGGGCGGCGACCTCGGGCGATTCAACACTCCGATCATCACCGACCCCACGATCATGGAGCACGCGGAGTACCTCGTCGTCGAGAGCACCTATGGCGACCGCCTTCATGCTCAAGAAAACGCTAAGGAGAAGTTGCGGGGCCTAATCAACGATGCGATTGAAAATGGTCTGACGCTCATCGTCCCCAGCTTTAGCATAGGCCGCACGCAGGAGCTCCTGTATTACATCAACGAACTGCAACGGGAGAAGGCAATCGGCTTCATCCCGATCTATGTGGATTCGCCCATGGGCGTGAGCGCAACCGCCCTCTACGACCGCACGATTGAGGATCACGACGTGGACATGAAGATCCGCCTTGATGAAGGCGATGATCCCCTCGACCCCAAGGGTCTGACCCTCGTGCGCGACGTCAGCCAAAGCAAGGCGATCAACAGCATGACCGGCCCGATGATGATCATCGCGGGCAGCGGCATGGCTAATGGTGGGCGCGTGATCCACCACCTCAAATACCGGCTTTCGCGGCGGGATACTGTGGTCCTCTTCACCGGATACCAAGCGGAAGGCACGATGGGCCGGCGCCTCCTTGAAGGTGCCGAAGAAGTCCATATCCACGGCCAAGAAATCGCGGTTAATGCTCGCGTCGAAAAGCTAAATTCACTCTCCGCCCATGCCGACCAAGGTGAAATCATGCGTTGGTTAGCCGGGTTCAAGGAGCCACCGCGCCAGACCTTCATCGTTCACGGCGAGCCTCGAGCCCAAGAAGCCCTCGCCGCCAAGATTCGCGAAGAACTTGGCTGGACAGTCGCCATCCCCGCCCAAGGCGAGAGGTTCGAGCTGTGAATCTCGAAACCCTCACCGTCCATGCTGGCTTTGAGCAGGATGAGGCGACCGGCGCCGTCATGCCGCCCATCTATCAGGTGAGTACCTTTGCCCAACGAGCACCCGGCGAGCACCAAGGGTACGAGTATTCCCGAAGCGACAACCCAACCCGAACGCCCCTGCAGACCGCCATTGCCGAACTTGAGCACGCCAAACACGGCCTGGTGTTTTCCAGCGGCCTCGCTGCCATTGATGCCGTACTAAACACCTTAAAGGCGGGCGATCATGTTGTTGCCTGCGATGACTTGTACGGCGGGACCGCACGGCTATTCAATCAAGTCGCGGCCAACCGGGGCCTAACTTTCACTCTCACGCCACCCCTGAAAACCGGCGAAGGCCTGACCGCAGCCATGACGGCCAACACGAAGCTCGTTTGGATCGAGTCGCCGACCAATCCAATGCTCAATGTTCTCGACATTAGCGCTGTGGCCGAGGCGGCCCATGCTCACGGAGCATTGCTTGCCGTGGACAACACGTTCCTCAGCCCCGCTCTTCAGAATCCACTCAGGCTCGGCGCAGATATCGTCATGCACAGCGCGACCAAGTACATCAATGGTCACAGCGACGTGATTATGGGTGCCCTCGCCGTCAATGATGACGCTCTGTACGAGCGCCTAAAGTTCCTTCAGAACGCCATGGGAGCCGTGCCCTCCCCAATAGATTGTTTTCTCGTCATGCGAGGCATCCGCACCCTCGCCCTTCGCGTTGCCCAGCATGATCGCAATGGGCGAGCCCTTTCGGCCTACCTCGCCCAACATCCCAATGTCGAAGCTGTGATCTACCCCGGCTTGATCTCCCACCCGGGCCATGCCCTAGCCGTAAAGCAACAACGAGGTTTTGGCGGCATGCTCTGCTTCTACTTACGCGGTGATCTTGACGCCACCCGTAAGTTCCTTTCCCATCTGCATCTCTTCAAGATCGCGGAGTCCTTGGGCGGGGTCGAAAGCCTCATCGAGCACCCCGCGATCATGACCCACGCAAGCGTGCCCGAAGAACGGCGTCGCCAACTTGGCATCCTGGATAACTTCGTCCGCATCAGTTGCGGCATCGAGCACCCGGATGATTTGATAGCGGATTTGGAAAGGGCTTTAGCCAGCCGGTGAGTCGGTGAGTCGGTGAGTCTGGGAGTCGGTGACTCAGCGACTCACCGACTCACAGACTTACTAACCACTCCGAAACAAAAGAGCGACGCTCAAGCCCATCCGAACCGTATTAAGTTCAGTGCTAAAGTTTCGAACACTCGTCATCACCGTCTGCCTCGCTGTGTC
>JADLGZ010000058.1 GCA_020849075.1 Fimbriimonadaceae bacterium
AGCCGAAATGCAACAGGGGATTTGTCGCCCTTGGATAGACCACCGAGGACGATATACATCGTGACGGCATCACCCTTCTGCTCCAGGGAGAGGAACTCCATAAACCTGGCCTGCCCCTCCACCACGAGGCGCCCGTGACCGACCATCACGCCGCCCGTGGGAGGTGACCAAACCTCTTCAAAGAGCCCATCATGAATCTCACAGATCCAAGACCCGGCCATAAATGCACACTCCTCAACGCCCACCGGTTCCACTATGGCGCATAATCACCGGGAGCATGCTGCAGGTCAACGACATCAATGTCTTTTATGGGGCGATTCAGGCGCTCAATAATGTCAGTCTGAGCGTCCAGCAAGGCGAGATCGTCGCCATTATCGGCTCAAATGGGGCAGGGAAGTCCACCCTAATGCGGACACTGAGCGGGCTCTTGCGCACGCGAAGCGGGAGCATCTCGTTCCTTGGCGAGGACATTACGGACCTCGCACCCGATCAGATCGTTCGGCGGGGCATCAGCCAGTCCCCCGAGGGTCGCAAGATTTTCACCAATCTGACCGTTCACGAGAATATCTTGATCGGCGCGACCATTCGCAATGACCAAGCAGCGATCAAGGAAGACATGGAGCAGGTTTTGACGCGATTTCCGCGCCTGCGTGAGCGCTTGAAACAGAATGCCGGGACGCTGAGCGGTGGCGAGCAACAGATGCTGGCGATCGGTCGAGCCCTCATGAGTCAGCCCAAACTCTTGCTTTTGGATGAGCCCAGCATGGGCCTGGCGCCCAACTTGGTGGCTGAGATCTTTGACATCATCACCGACGTGAAGTCGGAAGGGGTGACCGTCCTTGTTGTGGAGCAGAATGCCCATAAGGCGCTGAGCATTGCCGACCGAGCCTATGTCCTCGAAACCGGGTCGCTTGTCTTAGAAGGAACGGGCAAGGAGCTTTTGAACAGCGACAAAGTGCGGGAAGCGTATCTCGGCGGATGAGACTCTTCTTGATCCGACACGGTCAGACCGAATGGAACGTGGCACGGCTGGCTCAAGGGCATAGCGACATTCCCCTTGATGAAATCGGCGAGGACCAAGTTCGGCGGCTGGCCAATGCCTTTCAGGGCCGCCGCTTCTCGCATGTGTTCACTAGCGACCTGAAGCGGTCGTACAAGACGGCCGAACCGCTGGCTGAGGTCACGCGGGCTGAGCTTGTTGCGACGGCCGAACTCCGGGAGCGGAGCTTTGGTGAGTGGGAGGGCAAACCCTACGAGGCGATTCGGGCGGGTGTTTTGGCGAGTGCGCGTCCCTCGCACGAGTTCGTTCCGCCCGGCGGGGAGTCCATGGTGACCGTTCGGGAGCGACTGCAGGCTTGGCTCCAACGACTGGAATTGGGTCACGAGAACCTAGCGATTGTGAGCCACGGTGGCTCCTGTTCGGTGTTACTCGCTCTCCTGCTGAAGGCAGGACCCGAGGCGAGTCGAGCCTTTTCATTTGCCAACACCGGGGTAACCGAGCTTCATCGAATGGACGATGGCCACTTTCGGATGGTGAACTATAACTCGACCGAGCATCTGCAGGAGGACCCGCGTGAAGGCTTCGGCGTCATTGGTTAGGGCCTGGCCGGCGGCTCTCTCGGCGCTTCTCCTATCACTGAGCTTTTGGCCGGCAAACCTGCCGTTGTTGGTATTTGTCGGGCTCGCGCCTTGGTTTTGGTCTTTGCGTCAGCCGGATGTGAACTGGAAGCGAAGTGGTGCCATCTTTGGCTTGCTCTATTTTGGTTACCAGATGGCTTGGCTGATGCCGTTTGCCTCGAAGTGGACGGGTAGCCCTGGTTTGGCGTTCATACCCTACGCCCTTGCATCGGTCGCTCACCTTCCCTTCACAATCCTCATAGCGTTTCTCGTGAAGAAGAGTTACGAGCGGGGCTGGCTCTGGGCAATACCGTTCGCATGGTCATGCATTGAGTTCGTCCGCGCGACTTTGCCCTATTTGGCCTTTCCACATGCCTTGCTGGCGACACCGCTTGCGGTCGCTCCGAACCTCATTCAGTCGGCGGCGGTCGGCACGGTCTTTCTGGTCTCGGCTTGGGTAGCCCTGATCAATGTGGCCCTTGTTGAGCTATTCGAGCGAGCGAATGCCCGCCAAACCCTCGCCTTGGCGGGAGTCGCGGTGGGATTGGGGTTGTTCTCGACGGTGCGGCATGGTCAGATGCCCTCCGGCGACAAGAAAGTGGTGACGATCGGCCAACTGGGTATTGATATGGCCTTTGGTGACCGTGCCAGCGAGGCGGGCAAGGTTAGCAGGGCGGTCCAGGAAATTGGGCTCGAGGCGGAGATTCAAGGGGCGGACTTGCTGGTAATGCCAGAGGGCTTGGGGTCGGCGGGGCCGGATCCCGCTCATCCCCGAATCCCGTTCGCCCTTCCGAGCACGCCGGCTGTATTCGGGCTCCAACGCCAAGAGGACGGGACGATTTACCAAGCGGCCTTCTCCTTCAATGGGAAATGGCAACATACGGATAAGACCAAGCTGGTGATCTTTGGCGAGTACGTCCCCTTCCGGGGGGCCTTGCGTGCCTTTGACCTGCCCGAAATGGATATGCAACCGGGCAAAGGAGTCGGCACGATGACCTTGGCGGGCATCAAGATCGCTCCACTGCTCTGTTTTGAAGGGATGTTCTATGAGGTCGCGCAGGCGCAAGCGCAAAGCGGAGCCCGGCTCATCACCTTGATGAGTATTGATGATTGGTACATGGATACAGGCATGCCCCAGCAACTTTGGGATTCAGCTGTGTTCCGAGCGGTGGAGAATGGGTTGCCACTGATTCGAGCGGCTTCTCTAGGCTATTCGGGTTGGATTGATGCGCGGGGGAATGTTCGCGGCATGTTGCC
>JADLGZ010000059.1 GCA_020849075.1 Fimbriimonadaceae bacterium
CCGTATCTCGGCAGCGATTTCGCGGGTTCGCGCCTCAATTTCTTCGGCGGAGATGAGTTGTTGGAGCATCTGACTATGCTACCAAAATCGATCAGCCAAGTATCATAGGCGCTATCGTCGATCTAGTCCACCCCGATGCTTCTGTGCTGGTGCCCGCTCTCAACGAGGAGGACACAATTCAAGAGGTCATAGAGCGTTTGGCGGCCGTTCCCCTGAACCTCGAGATCATTGTCGTCAACGACGGGAGTACCGATGGCACTGCCGCAATTCTGGGCCAGGTCGAAAACCAAATCAAGGTGGTCACCCATGCCAAGAAGAGTGGGAAGGGAACCGCAATTCGGAGCGGACTCAGAATCGCGACCGGTCGCGTCGTGGTGATTCAAGATGCGGACTTGGAGTATTTCCCCGAGGAAATCCCCTCCCTCATCGCCCCTATTCTCGCGGGCGAGAGTAAGGTTGTTTATGGCACTCGCTTCTCGAAAGGCTTTCCGCCGGGCATGGCCTTGCCCAACAAGATCGTAAACTGGGGCCTCGCCCTCGCAACTCGCATCCTCTATGGTCAGAAAATCACTGATGAAGCAACTTGCTACAAGGCCGTGGACACTGAGCTGCTTCAGTCACTCGCTCTCCAATGCACCGGCTTTGAGTTCTGCCCTGAAGTCACGGCCAAGGTGAGCCGTCTTGGCGAGACCATCCACGAAATCCCGATCAAGTACGTCCCGCGCAACAAACTCGCCGGCAAAAAAATCCGCTGGACGGATGCCCCAATCGCATTTTGGACCCTCCTGCGGTACCGCTTTTGGCGGGGTGCGGGACCAAGGTAGGCTACACTCGATGCCTTGCGAGTTTGCCCTGGCTTCGATCAAGGTCCCGGCGCGCAAATGGCGCACGAGGGCGGAACTAACAGCGATCCTTGCCGACATCAAACTCGCAATCGAGCGCTTCGAACCGGCTTCACTCCGTATCCTAGCTAAGAACTACGGCATCTCGCCCTCGCATCTACAACGGTTATTCACCAGCGTTTATCAAGAGTCGCCCAGCGAGATGTCGCGCCGGGTTCGTCTCAAATCTGCCGCCGACCGTCTTAGAAGGGGCGAAAGAGTCGAGAAGGTCGCGGCCGCTCTCGGCTATTCTCAGCCCAGCGCATTCTCGCGGGCTTTCAAGGCGGAATATGGCCTATCGCCGCGTTCTTTTAGCAAGAAATGTCAAGTCGAATCCTCCGAACAAGGCGGATAATGCTGGGCAAATGAACACCGTTTGCCACATCGAAATCATGACCTGCGACCTCGTCGCGGCGCAAGCCTTCTATGCTCAGGTCTTTCCCGGTTGGACCTTTCGCAGTTTTGGCGATGACATGGTCGTGTTCGGTACCGGCGACAGCCATATTGGCGGCTTCATGAAGACCGACGCCGTGAAACCCGGCAGCAGCCCGTCGGTTTGGATTCAAGTCGAGGAGATCGAGCCCGTTCTCGCCCGCGCCACCGCGGCCGGCGGCGCCGTTGTTAGCGAGAAGTATCCAGTTCCTAGCGTTGGGTGGTCCGCCCAGTTCAGTGATCCGGAAGGCTCTTCAATCGGCATCGTCCAGTTCGGCGAGTCGGCATAACGGCCGCGTCAAAAATCCTTCCTCGATTGCCGATTTCCTTGACCGAAATGAGCAACGGGACGAAAGAACCGCCCATTTGGTCGGCCCCATTGATCATCTGGAGGAAGAAATGGTCCTTCCGCTGGCTCCGATGATCATCTGGAGGATTCACGTGCTCATTCCATTGGCTCCGATGATCATCTGGAGGAATCAAGTGCTCATTCCATTGGCCCAGTTTAGTCACTGGAAAGAATCCTGTCAGCAACGGGACATGGACACGGTATTTAGCGGCCAAGTCAACCTCTCAGGGTCTTCAGCGCGGTCTGCACCGCGTGGTGAGTGAAGGCGAACCCTTCCGCCTCGGCCCGCTTTGGCAGCACTCGTTGCCCGTGCAACAGCAGCTCAGGATCGGGCGCACCCAGCGCACCTGCCACGCGCAAGAGAAGGGCCGGCACCGGCGGCGACCAGGGCCGCCCGACCATCGCGCGAACCTCGCGCATCATCGCCTCGCTGGTCACCGGATTCGGGGCGGTTCCATTGTAAACCCCCGGTTCACCCCGCTCCACCACATGCAGGAACAGCCGCGCGAGGTCGTCCTCGTGAATCCAGCTCATGAACTGTTTCCCACTGCCCGCATGACCGCCGAGAAAGGCCCGGGCGAACTTGGCCAGCCTCGGTAAGGCGCCCCCCCGTCCCAGCACAAAGCCAATGCGCACCTTAGCCATGGCGGTCTCCGCGAGATCAAACGCATCCTGCGAAGCTTCCCATTCTCGGCATACCTTCACAAGGAACTCCTCCGGATTTCCCGTCGGCGAATCCTCATCGAGAATCTCTTCACCTCGGTCTCCATAGATCCCGACCGCACTCGCATTGATCCAAATCCTTGGTGGTCGCTGCATTTGGCTGATCGCCCCCCCAATCAGCCGGGTGGACCCAACCCGGCTCCCAATGATTCGCAGCTGAGCTTGATGAGTCCATTTCTGGGCGATGGTCTCCCCAGCAAGGTTGATGATCGCATCCGCGCCTTCCAGCGCCTCCTGCCAAGGGCCTTCCCATCGCAAATCGGCGCCCTCCCCTCGCCCCAGCGTGAGAACCTCGCACCCGCGCTCCGCCAAGTGATTGCCAACGACGCGGCCCAAATACCCCGTGCCGCCGGCAACAATCACGCGCCCCATACCAGAGGATAGCCTCAGAGCGTCACCTAATCAGCCCACTGAGGAACAATATCTTGCTCAACCCCAAGGCTTTGCAACACCCGCGCAACGACCGTATCGGCGAGTTCCTCCAACGACTGCGGCACCCCATACCACGCCGGGCAAGCCGGCAACACCGTCGCCCCTGCCTCGGCAAGCGTCGCCAGATTGCGAAGCATGATCAGGTTCATGGGCATCTCCCGAGGAACAACAACAAGCGGACGCTTCTCCTTCAGACAAACGTCCGCCGACCGGGTCAAGAGGTCGTCGCTAATGCCATGCGCGATGCGTCCCGCCGTTCCCATGCTACAAGGAATCACGACCATTCCATCGTGGCGAAAACTCCCGCTGGCGGGCGGCGTAAAGTAGTCACGACTACTGAGCAATTCCAGATTTGGCGCGTCAAACCCTAGCCATTCGCTCGGCGAAAACCCCTCGCGCAAAAGGCGGACCCCAAGTTCGGTCGAGGCCACCTGGAACGCCTGATCGCTCATGATCAAAAGCACCCGCGACCATAGGCGACACGCTCGCAACAAGAACCGCTGCGCATAGATCGCGCCGCTGGCACCCGTAACCCCGACCACCAAGTTGCCATGTCGCATGGCTCCATTCTAGTTCAAAATAGTAACGTGGAACTCTTTGGTCGGACGAATATCCCGGTTCCCCCGGTATGGCTCTCCCTAACCGAGCCCGAAAACCCCGAGCCCGGTTGGGCGCAAGTCCTCTGCGATTCGGCGGTTGCCGCCAACACCGTAATTGATATTAGCCAGCGCCCGGGGCTCTTTGGAGGACTGATCGCGGGCCAAGGATCGCTCGTCATGGCGGTCGGCGGCGGTGACTGCTCCCGTGCTTCCGATGCGCCCTGGGCCAAGAACTTTATCGAAGCAAAACTGGTTTCGGTCCTGAGTTGTATTCGCCAGGACCACCTCGACTTTTTCTTCTTGGATTATGCTGGGCCATGGGAAGAAGCCCAAATCAACGGCGCACTGGAGGCCATGGAGTCCGCGAGAACCGAGGGCCTCATCCGCTTTGCTGGCCTCAACGCCAGCGGGCACGATCTTGCCACCCTCGCTATGTGGCAATTTCATGATGCTTTCGATGCCATCCTAATGTCTCCCGATTCCTTCCCAACCCTCGGCCCACTGGCCCGCGAGCGGAGAGTCGGTGCCCTGATTCGCGAGCTGGAAATCGAAGGAAACCCGGTTCTACGACGAACTTCCACTCCAGTCCCAACGATGGCGACAGGAGGAACCCGATGAAGATTGCCGTCGTGGGAATGGGGCCCGCTGGCCTACGAACGATGATGCTCCTCAAAGAGTCCGGGCACGACGTTCATGGCTTTGAGGCCCGCGATCGAGTGGGGGGTCGCCTCAAGACCATCCGCACTGAGGCCGGATTTTACGAAGGGGGCGGAGAGTGGATTGACGCCGACCACCACCGCCTCATTGCTCTCCTTAACGAACTCGGCCAACCGCCAGTCATTGCTGACCTTTATCCCGGCACGGTATGGATGGCGGGGAAGGGTTACGTTGAAGACGAGTACCAAGAGCACCAAGCCGTCTTGGATCGGGTTGAGGAGGAGGCAGACAAGCTCGCTCTTGACCTCGACGACGTACCTTGGAACAATGTCCTCTACGCCAACTTGGATGCGCAAACCCTGGGTGGATGGCTCGACCAACAAGCGGGGAGTGCGGGCATCCCGAGGCGCATTCTCGAGAGCGTATACAGAAGCGACGAGGGTGAAGACACGCATGAAGTTGGCCTCCTCGGCTGGTTATGCGCCCGGCTTGCGTACCTTGAGCGAACGGGCGGCGAAATGAGTAGTGCCCGATTCCCCCAAGGCGCCCAAGGATTCTGCGAAGCCATGGCCGAACGAGGTGGGCCGATTACCTTCGGCCACGCCCTGCAACAGGTCACGATTGACGGAAGCCAAATCGGTCTGACATTCAACAACGAAGAACCAAGGTGGTTCGACCGCGTGGTCCTTGCCATCCCCGCGGGATGTCTTCGCGACATAACCTTCGAGCCGGGCATCAGTGAAGCCAAACAAGCTGCTTTTGAGGCCGCGCGAATGAGTCGCACGATAAAAGTGTCCCTCCACTTTGACGCAAAGTTTTGGACAGGATCTTCGCGCACTTTGACTGATGGATTGCTCCAGCAAGCCTGGTCCGCACAAGAGCCAAACTCCGAACTCTCAACTCCGAAATTCACCCTCCTCACCGATATTGGAGGCCAAGCTGCGATTGACCTCGCCCTGATGGGCGATGAAGCCGCGGGCCGGACCCTCGTCGCCGAGCTCGAACAAGTCCACCCCGGAGCAAAAGCCCACTACAGGAACGCAAACCTGCACGATTGGGTTCACGATGACTTTGCCGGCGGTGGCTTCTTCTGCTTACCGCCAAGTTACGTCTTGGACCACTATGAAGCCTTGGTCCGTCCGGAGAATGGTCTCTTTTTCGCCGGAGATTATGGCGGTCGCTGGATTGGAACAATCGAAGGGGCGCTCGAGAGCGCCGAGCGAGTAACGGAGGACATCAACCTTGCGTCGCACATTCACTAATTTCAAGCTCGCAGGGTTTGAGCATCCGGTCATGAGGGTCGAGGATGGCGTCATCAAGGCGCTCCATGAGGAGGGCCCCGCGCTTGAAGGCACCGTCGAAGACCTCGGCGGCGCGTATATTCTGCCCGCGTTCAACGACTGCCATTGCCATATCTTGCCGACCGGCATCGATCTGCGTAACCTCGCGCTGGATTCTTGCAAATCCCCACAAGACATTCTTGACGCCGTCCGCGATAGTCTGCCAAAAGTCGAGGGTTGGCTGGTTGCCGTGCACTACGATCAGAACAAATGGGACGGCGGCGCGCACATCACGCGCGATCAGCTCGATGCGATCAGTGTTTCGGTGCCGATTCTGCTCAAGCACACTAACGGTCACGCCAGCGTGGTCAACTCCGCGGCGCTTCGCGAGGCGGGGATTCACGACAATACGGAAGATCCGCCTGGTGGCACTTTCGTTCGCGATACCAGCGGGCGCATGAACGGGCTCCTTCTCGAAAGGGCCCACGAAACGGTTTTCACCAAGATTCCCGAGCCGAGCCTTGACGAAATGGTGGACCTCATCCTCCGCGCCAGCGAGGCGATGGCGGCTTATGGCATTACCGCGGCGAGCGATATGATGACCGGGCAATTCCATTTGCTCAAGGAACTTGAGGCGTATCGCATCGCCTCCGAAAAGTCGAGAGTCCGCTACACCCTTTGGCTGCAATGGGGCACCGTTCTCGGGCCGCGCGGGTTCAAACAGAACCAGATTGAAGAAATCGTCCGACGCATGGACCCCAAGAAGTGCAGCGTCGGCGGGCTCAAGATATTCTCCGATGGCGCCATCGGCAGCGCAACTGCCGCCATTTACGGCCGCTTCGAAACCGATCCCGATGACGGCCGCACCGAGTCCGGCAAGCTGATCTATTCCCCCGAAAGGCTCACTGATATGGTTGTGCAAGCGACACAGCGGAACTATCCCGTCGCCGTTCATGCCATTGGGGATCGCGCAGTGGATCGCACCCTCGACGCCTTCGAGGCGAGCGGACAGGCATTCCGGCACCGCCTCGAGCACGCGATGATCCTCAGCGACGCGCAAATCACGCGCATCGGCCTGGATCGCTGCCAGGTCACCATGCAGCCCGAATTCCTCTCCGCGCTGGGCCACGCCTACAAGAAGCAGCTCGGCGACCGCGCGCCGCTGCTCAAGCGCGCCCGCAGTGTGTGGGACAAGGGCATCCCGCTCGCCTTCAGCAGCGACCGTCCGATCGTCTCCGGCGACCCTTGGCTGGGCATCCTCGCCGCCAGCGACCGCCCGAAGGGCTTCGATCCGAGCGAAAACCTCACCCGCGCCGAGGCCATCAACGCCTACACCCACCGCGCCGCCATAGCGGGCCGCGACGGCCAGTGGCTCGGCTGTCTGCGTGAGGGTTTTGTGGCCGATTTCTGTACATATACAGAAGACCCGCTGACGGCGAAGAAGCCGAAGGTGAAGAAGACG
>JADLGZ010000060.1 GCA_020849075.1 Fimbriimonadaceae bacterium
CAAAGAACTTAACGGAGGAGACCTACTATGGGGCCGCCGAAAAGTTCGGAGCCCAGATTGACTTCAATGCCATTTCCGTGGACGATGGGATTGAACTCGCGGGCCATCCGATTGGCGTATCACCAAGTGGCTATGCTGGCTTGGTTGGCTTCTCCGCGAAGCAAGTCGTTACAAAGGACGAGGGGGGTCTGAAAGCGGCCACTCTCAAGGCGATGGTGAGCATCGTCGAGAGCCGCGACGGCAAATCCATGTCATCGTCCGATGTTAACAAGGCGTACGGCACCTTGCTTGGCCACCCAAAGGTATCGCCGACTCAACAGGTGATCTCGGCCGTCTATGACGGAGCTTCAAAGCTTGACACGAAGAACTTCAGCCTATATGGAGACCTGATTTCAAAGGGGGTTGCTCCAAACCTTGCTTCCATGGCTTATGGAACTTGGCAAGATTGGGTTGACGCCAATCCTGGAAACAAAGACACCGATAAGCTGTGGGCAAAGTTCCATGATGGTGCTGTTGCCACTCTCGGAGCCGCCGAGAAAGCCGAGAAGCCTGACGCGCGCGTGGTAAGTGGCCTGAAGCGCACTATCCAAGGGATGGAGTCTCCAGCGGGCCGCGGTAAGTTGGTGGGCTTCCCCGCTCCCGAGATTACATTCAAGTGGGACAGCGACGGTAAAGCGAAGAAGTTGAGTGACTATCGCGGCAATGTCGTGGTGCTTGATTTCTGGGCTACATGGTGCGGTCCATGCCTTGCTTCAATGCCCCACATCCGTGAGTTGGTCAACCACTACAAGGGCCAGAAGCTTGTGATCTTAGGGATCACGAGCATCCAAGACGGATTCTGGGAAGATGGCAAGAAGCAGGACCTAAAGGGTAAGCCTGATGAGGAGATCGCTTTGTACCCGGCTTACATGCAGCGCAAGGACATTAACTGGACTATTGCAGTCGGTGATCAGAACGTGTTCAATCCCGATTACGGCGTGAACGGAATTCCTCACATGGCGATTCTTGACGCTCAAGGTAAGATCCGATATCGCGGTCTCCACCCTAGCGCAGTGTCACTCGCCGACAAGATCAAGATGATTGATCCGCTGTTGAAAGAGATCAAGTAACGAACCTTTCAAAGTTCTTTAGGGGGGCCGCTAAGCGGTCCCCCTAAGCATTTGCAACCGTAAGGGTCGCGGTGCATCCGTTACTTAGCCGCTTGCAGGAAACTCTTAAGGTCTTCCTCATTCACGAGCGGCTCACCGGGAGCGACGTTGTCCAGCTTCCCTTCCTTCATCCACCTTTCGAGCTCATCTACTAGAGAGAACAAGTGGTCAAAGGAATCCACGATGAACAAGAGTGGCTGGTACTTGTCTATCTCGAAGTACTGATTGACAACCCACTCCAACTGGACCGGATAGCGCTGAACATCTGACGATTCGATGCAATACTCGATCTCTCCAAATGAGCTAAGGAGCCCACTTCCGTAAACCTTGGTTTCTCCATTCATGCCACGCATTAGGCCGAACTCAATCGTGAACCAGAAGAAGCGGGCCATGGCCTTGATGATATTTGCTATCTTATGGGCGCGTTCATCCTCGTCTCGAATGCTCTGAGCAATTTCGGCTGCGGTATGGGCAGCCTCGCCAAAGCGCACTAACGTATCAGCAAATGCCTTGTCTGTGTGCATCGGCACGTGACCGGCAATGTCATGGAAGATGTCCGGCTCGGGAAGGTAGTCAAGCTTGTCGGCCCGGCGGATCGTAATCGTCGTTGGAAATTCGCGATTCCGTAGGCTGTCAAAAAACTGGAAGGCCGGAACATAGCCGCTTACGGCCTTGGCCTTGAACCCCGTGAGCGGATTCAGAAACTGATTAACCTCTTCGAGGCGCGGAACCGCGTTGGGGTCAAGGGCTAGATTCTCAATGCCCCGCATGAAATGCTCGTTGGCGTACTTCTCCCACCGGGGCTGCATGCGAGCAAACAGCTTGCGCCACGCTTCATGGTTAGCCTCGCTATAGAGCTCATAGGGCTGGTCAATGTAGATATTGCCATGGGCCACTGCATCCTCAATGAACGGAGCTTCGGTCGTAGTGAGGCCAGAACCTGGTTCAAACTTCATTGGTTGAACTGATGCCATGCGGTGATTGTACTCACCTACAAGAGATCTTCGACTCTACTTCTAGGGCGACGATCAAGGAAGAGGCCTATAGCCGTGAGAATAATCCCGAATCCAAGGGCAACAAAAGGGGCCGCCTTGTAAATACCGATTTGACCAGCGTTCATCCCCGTTGCTTCGGTATTGAAGCCATCGTTTGCGTACCGATTGTAACCCCACATCATAACGATCCCAACAATCACCGGGATCCAGCCAAAGACATACTTCAGCCACTTCCCCCGCCCCGCTTTTCTCTGTTGGCTGAGGAATCCAAGAACAAAGAAGATGACCGCGACGGTGAAGAAGAGGAATAGCTTCAGAAAGACATCCTTACCGGTATCGGTACCAGCTTCCGCTAAAGTATTCAGGATCAATGGGGTAGGCATATTCTCCAACTTGACTGCAAGGGCTGTGCCATTTTACCGAACGTCCTGCAACCAGAATTGGTCGGCCCAGAATGTGACACACTCTTACTATCCCCACCAATGGAAGTCCAAACATTTGCTACCGGCGACCTTGCAAAGGTGTTCTTGCTGGTTGGCTTGGAAATCCTTCTTTCAGCCGATAACGCCATCGTCATGGCCATTCTTGTTCGGCATCTCCCGGGTGATCAGCAAAAGCGTGCCCTCTTTTACGGCCTTGCAGGTGCTTTTGTTTTCCGTGCATTGGCAATCGTTGCGGCTACCTGGCTCATCGGCTTGTGGTGGGTGCAGTTGCTCGGCGCGCTCTATCTCGTATATTTAGCCGGAAAGCACTTCATCGTGCATCACGCCGGCGACCGAGTCATAGCCCCTAAGAAAGCCGGCTTTTGGCTCACTGTTCTGTACGTAGAACTTACCGATCTAGCCTTCGCCATAGATTCTGTGCTAGTTGCCGTCGCGACAGAACCCAGTAAACACAAAATTTGGGTGGTCTACACCGGCGCAATGGTCGGGGTTATCGCCCTTCGATGGGCTGCACGAGTCTTCCTCATCCTTCTTAAGCGCTATCCCGTTTTGGAGCACATGGCCTACCTACTTGTGGGCTGGGCAGGCATCAAGCTCCTTTGCCTTGGGGGGCACACCATGGAGAAATGGATCGGGTCTCGCATGCCGGAGGGAATGCACGTCAGCGAAATGTCACCCTTGGTCTTCTGGATTGGGGTTGGAATTATCTGTGCTTGGGGAGTGCTGCGCTGTATTCAAACCGGACCCAATGTTGACGAAACGCCGGGCTTTGAGACTGAATTGGAGCAACTGGAAGAAGAGCATTTACCCTAACGGTAGAGAAACATCAGCATTTCGCCGAACCGGCGAGCCCAAGCTCGTTCGTTATGTTCGCCGCCTAGGTCCTCAACATAAGCAAGGTCCTTACCTAGAACCCACCCTTTGCCGACCAGAATATCTCGTAATGCCTGAGCATCTGGCATTGCTGACTTGCTTTCTGACGACCCAATATCTAGCCAGATCCTTGGGCGCGAACCGCTGAAGGCCTTTGCCGTGGTCAACAGATGGCGATCCCCCCACCAGACTGAAGGCGACATGCCGCCAATCTTGCCGAAGATCGTAGGTTTCGTAAGGCCGAAGTGGATGGAAATGAGCCCACCGAGGCTCGCCCCTGCAATTCCAAGGTTTGAGGCCCCTGTCTTCAATCGAAATTGTTTACGCATGACGGGCATCAGTTCTTCTATGAGGAAGCGACCAAAGACATCACCTTTGCCCGCTCCTTGAGCGGTCTTCACCGTCGTGTATTCGTCCATCCGCCCCGCTCCAGTGTTATCAACTGCGATCATAATCAATGGGGCGATCAACTTTGCATTGATGAGCCCGGCAGCGGTTTCATCGCACCGCCATTCTTCGCCGGGAATGTAGCTCCTTGCCCCGTCAAAGACATTCTGTCCGTCGAGCAAGATCAGAGCTGGATATGAGGCATTTGACTTCTCGTAACCTGGCGGGAGCCAGACCAGTACCCGTCGGCTCGTTCCCAAGAGTTTGCTCTCGAACTTCGGAACCTCCTTAACCGTGCCCGTCAGTGTGGAGGTCCTTGCCTGAGCTATTAGAATCGCTGGAATAATCGGGAACATGCTCCTTAGGTTACCGCTGGATCGAGGAGGCGCAATGACCGTTCTTCACTGTTCATCTCGGCTCGGGTTCCAATAGGCATCGTCACTTGGTCAGCGATATGTCCAGATGGAAAGCCGGTGAAACAGGGGATGCCAAAAAGTTTGGCTCGGTCAGCCAATACATCCAACATGGCCCAGTCACCAGGATTAGCCTCTGGCACTTGACCAGCCCTTGGTCTGAGGGCCCCAAAGACAATTCCGCTAGCCCTTCTCAATGACCCATCCAACCACAATTGGGTCAACATCCGGTCAACTCGATAAGGATCCTCACCGATCTCCTCAATGAAGACAATGGCGCCGTCTAGGTTCGGAGCGTACTCGCTTCCACCAACCGCGGCCAATAGGGACAGATTCCCCCCGACCAGCCGCCCAGTGACTCGGCCCGGAACAAGTGTAGTGGCAACAGGGACTGGCTCCCCGTTGTATGCTGGGTACGGCTCGCCATACTGCCCTAGCATCATCACTTTTCTCATCGATTCTAGGTCGTAGGGGCCCCAATTTGAGGTCGCGGTGGGAGCGTGAAAGGTGATTACGCCGGTCTTCACGTTCAGAGCATTGACGAGCCCGGTGATATCGCTAAATCCCCAGACAACTTTCGGGCTCCTTCGAAAGGCTCCGTAATCAACATACTCAAGCATTCGAGTCGTCCCATAGCCGCCCCGCATGCAAACGATTCCCTTCACTGAGTCCTCATTTACCATTTGGTTAAAGTCTTGTGCCCGTTGCTTATCGGTGCCACCCAAATACCCGTACCTTTCAAGAGCGTGCGGTGCTACCTTCATCTTTAGCCCCAGAAGGGCCAGGTTTGACCGCGCAATATCAAGGTCCAGCGGATCACTGGTTACACCGGCCGGACTTATTACTCCCACCAAATCGCCCTCATTGAGCCTCGGCGGTCGAATGGTCTTAAGGGTAGTTGCGCTTCCCATGGCTATCGGGGTGGCACTCGCGGCTGCGATCATGCCCAAGTGGAGTGCTTCTCGGCGACTCATCTTCATGGCTCAATTCTCTTTCCGCAATCAAGACCGCGGAGTTGGAACCTCGGTATCAAAAGGGTTGGGTAGATCATACACTTCGTTGGCGCTAACTGCGACCCCATCCCAATCAATACCGTAACCCCTTGATCTTGAGTCGACAATTCGGCGGACTATCTCGGCACGTGCCTTCGCCCGAGTGTTCTCGGGAGGCTTAGTCATTGCAATCGTTGCATCAAGGTCATCAATAACCCGCACCGTTTCACCCATCTGCTGCAAAGCGTAGAACAGCCCCTTGTCTTCGTCAATATTGTGATATTCCAAGTCAATGCTGTGTAACGTATCATGATCAAGCTCTAGGCCTTGGCTTAGCGCGTAATCTTCGATGATCTTCTTTTTGGCAACCCAGTCGAGCCGATCCGCAAGGGCCATAGGATCCCGTTCAAGTTGATCAAGCGTATCCGACCAATTGCTGAGCACCCAGTCAGTTTCCCCGCTCTCATTAGCAAAGGCTCCGCACAAATCAAGATATCGTCGCTGCACTTCAATGGCACTTGTCGTCTCACCGGTCCACAGTTGACAGGCCCAACGCAGCGTGGGATCGCGACTTATTGAACGTAGCGCATCTACCGGCTGACCGAGTCGGGGGACGTCTCTCAGTTTCCCTTCTTCAATGAGCCGCAGCACAAGGCTTGTAGTGCCTACCTTGAGGGCGTAGGCAAACTCCATCATGTTGCTTTCCCCAAATAGGACGTGCAGTCTCTGCCGGCCCATATAGCTGTAGAAGGTTTCCCACTTGGGATTTATCATCGCGCGGTTGAACCGCACCCTCCCCGCCACACCTTTGAGGATATGGTCCGCTCTCTGGCTAAGCTGGAACTTGACGCTTGGATCGGGAACCACTCCATAAGCGTGCCCCACCCAGATCGTATCAACTATATTTGGGCTTGAGCGGTTCGGGCCTTGTACAACGAGATCATCAACCAACACATGGCCACCCACGCGACCGGTCCCGGCGAAGATCTGCCGCGTAACCAAGAAGGCCATGACCTTGGGTATCTGAACGGCATAGAAATCTTCCTCCATCTCGACGAAGTAGTTCTCGTGGCACCCGAACGTGTGCCCACCAAAGTGATCCACGCTGTTGTTGTAGACCGAAATGCTCTCGGATTCGCCTAGTTCACGGATTGCCCGAGTAATGAGTCGGTGACCAGCGCGGTCATTGGAGATCAAGGTTTTGATATCCCGGCACTCGGCGGTTGCATATTCCAGGTGACTCCCTACGGCGTCAATATAGAGCCTGGCTCCATTGACCAAGAAACCTCCGCACTCAGCCGGCTCAAAAATCTCGTCCCGAGCCATGAGGTCAAGGGCCCCGAGCCGCTGGTGAAGGAAGACGTGGTCCTTGATCACCTCAACGGCCGCCTCGGGAGTTCCATAAAGCCCCCCGTCTACTAGGCAGCCGAATTCGGTCTCAACCCCCATGATTCGATCACCTGGCTTCGGGGTCGGCATAGCCTATTCTACGCATACGCTGGCGAACCACTCACCAAAGCTCCGGTGAGCATTCTCGAGTTTTATCTCTCTCTTTTTTGACTTGTCTCGCACCGGCTCGGCGGGATCCGGCAGTAAGCCCCAGTTGATATTCATTGGGGCAAACTCACGATCGCTTTCATCCTGCAAGTGAGCCAGAAGGGATCCATAAGCTGAGGCTCGCGGGGGCGGAGCCAAGGATGGGTTTAGAGCAAACAAGCCAGAAAGAATCCCTATCGCTGCACTCTCAACATACCCCTCCACACCCGTGAGTTGACCGCTCAAGAAGAGTCCTGCGTGCCCCTTTAGCTCCAGATTTGAGTTAAGCACTCGCGGCGCATCCACGAAGGTATTGCGGTGGATAACCCCATACCTAACGAATTCCGCATTCTCTAGTCCGGGAACCATCTGCAACACTCTCTTCTGTTCGCCCCATTTGAGCCTTGTTTGGCACGCCACGAGGCTGTACATCGTCCTTTCCCGGTTCTCCGGTCGTAGCTGCAAGACTGCATATGGCCAGCGCCCGGTTCTGGGGTCGGTTAAACCCACCGGCTTGAAGTTGCCGAAGGCGAGAGACCGTACGCCCTTTTCGGCGATCGCCTCGATCGGAGAGCAACCGCTAAAGTATTTGATTTTCTCAAGAAACTCACTCTCCTGCTCTCCGGAGTTACCATTTCGTCGGCCGCCTGCCTCAAATGCATGGATTGGGGCTCTCTCCGCGCTGACCAATGCGCTGACAAAGGCTTCGTACTCCTCCTTGTTGAATGGGCAATTTAAGTAGTCGTCGCCTTCACCCTTGTCGTACCGG
Organism: Fimbriimonadaceae bacterium; assembly: GCA_020849075.1. GTDB lineage: Bacteria > Armatimonadota > Fimbriimonadia > Fimbriimonadales > Fimbriimonadaceae > JAFLBD01. Next base: position 7,557 of record JADLGZ010000060.1, read on the forward strand.
CTTCGGGCAAAAATAATGCTTCGATCAAGCGAATCCGCCGTAACCGTTGGGGCAACTGCATCATAGAAGTACAAGTGCGACCTTCCCGTCCACTCCGCCAATCGCTTGCTCAGCGCCGGCGAAGTTAGTGGCCCTGTAGCCAGAATGACAGGACCTTCTTTGAGGAGCGGAGCTGGATCGGTCACCTCCTCCCTGCTCGTCTCAATGAGAGGATGATCCTGGAGGATCCGCGTGATCTCCTCTGAAAACTGGGTGCGGTCAACCGCGAGGGCTTCCCCACCCGGGACCGTGTGCCGGTAAGCCACTTCAAGGACTAGAGACCCGAGGCATTGCATTTCTGCCTTGAGGAGTCCAGCCGGAGAGGCAGGGGACTTTGACTTGAATGAATTGGAGCAAACCAGCTCGGCAAACAGATTCGTCTCATGGGCTGGAGTCTTAACGTTGGGGCGCATCTCAAAGAGCCGCACCCGCTGGCCACGGCTTGCGATGGCCCAGGCGGCTTCCACTCCGGCGAATCCGGCCCCAATGACGCTAATCATTCCAATGCGGCAAGGATGGCATCACCCATTTGCCGAGTACCCACGGGTTCACTAGTCCCAGCGATATCAGACGTACGTATGCCCTTTTGGAGGACTGCCTCGACCGCCGCTTCAATTCTCTGGGACGATGCCGTATCGTCGCAGGTGTATTGCAGCAGCATAGCTGCGCTCATGATTGCGGCGATTGGATTAGCGCGGTTCTGCCCAGCGATATCCGGGGCGGAGCCATGAATGGGCTCGTACATTCCAAAGACGGTGCCTGCCTTCGGATCGCCGAGGCTTGCGCTCGGCAGGAGCCCTAAGGATCCAGTGATCATCGCCGCCTCGTCACTGAGGATATCGCCGAACATATTTTCAGTAAGGATCACATCAAACTGGCTCGGATCACGCACAAGTTGCATGGCGCAGTTATCAACGAGCATATGACTTACATTAACATCTGGATTGCCTTGGGCCATTTCATCAACAACTTCGCGCCAGAGCCGGCTTGTCTCAAGTACATTGGCTTTGTCCACACTGACGATCCTTCGGTGCCGAGTGCGAGCAACATCAAAAGCACGCTGGGCAATGCGCTCCACTTCAGAGCGGCGATAGACCATTGAATCCACCGCATAATTTCCACCTTCCCGGCGCTCACGAGGCTCGCCGAAATAGATACCGCCAGTTAGCTCACGCATTACTATGAGGTCAATGCCAGCTGGTCCCAACTTGACGGGTGAAGCATCAACCAATGCGCCGAAAGCTTTTGCTGGGCGGACGTTCGCGTAGAGATTGAGCTCACTCCGCAATGGGAGCAAAGCTCCGACTTCGGGGCGTAATTTTGGATCGGGGATCTGGTCCCACTTTGGGCCGCCGACCGCGCCCAGGAGTACGGCATCCGCGCTCCGACACAGATCAAGTGTGGTCTCCGGCAAGGGATGACCCGTAGCGTCATAGGCCGCCCCGCCCACCAGGGCCTCCTCAAACTCAATGTCTGAGCGAACATGCTTGAGCATCTTCACCGCTTCTGCGATTACTTCGGGGCCAATTCCATCACCGGCGATGACGGCAATTTTGTACGCCATAGGACCATCATTATGCCGCCGGAAACATCCTGACCGCATGAAGCGTTCTTTACTTGAATGACAACCCTAACTTTGGCAGCGACCATGGCCCTCTGGCATCAATCGGCTGGCGTTCCCGAAGCAAGGTGGCACCGCATGTTCTCGGGGGTCAACATGCCTCACGGGTTTATGGTGATCGAAAACCAGACGCTGGAGAAGCAACGGGCATTTACGTCAAGCGAAGAGATAAAGATCATGAAGGGAATGGGCATCAAGAATGTCCGAATTCCCTTCGTCCCCGAAGCGATTGCCAAATCATACAGCCCTCCAATCCTCGACACCGCGAAGCTAGCGAATCTACGCCGAGCAATCGAATCCTTCAGGCGCGAGGGAATCCTTGTCCAACTGGATTTGCATGATGGCACTCGATTAACTCGGGCGATGGAAACCAGCTTGGAGCCGGTGCGAGAGCTCAAGGCTTTTTGGCGAGTTGTTGCGGAAGAGCTAAAGGATGTTGATCCCAATTATTTGATGTTTGAAATCCTCAACGAACCCCAGGTGCAAGACGGAGCCCTTTGGTGGTCAATCCAAAAGAGCGTGATTGCTGAAATCCGGTCTGTCGCTCCAGCCCACACGATTATTGTACAGGCGTCCAAATGGAGCTCTGTTGACGAACTTCGTGCCCGAGCTCCCTATACGGACAAGAACATCATCTACTCGTTTCATTTTTACGAGCCATTCATTTTCACTCATCAAGGCGCCAATTGGGCGACCTTCGAGCAGGGGGACTGGCGACATATCCGCTATCCAACTACCGCGGAGAATCTCGAGTCTCTTATATCCCAGATTACATCAGCCAACAAGCGACGATTGTACGATGCCTTTGCCGCTCAACCCTGGAATGCCGCGAGAATCCGGGAGCGCATAAGTTCGATTGCAGACTGGGCTGTGCGTTATGACGCGCGAGTGACATGCAATGAGTTCGGGACCGTTCGTGAGACTGTTGACAGCAGGAGCCGCTCCAACTGGCACAGGGATACGGTGCGAGCTTTTGAAGAATATGGCATAGGGTGGTCAGTCTATGAGTGGCGAGGTGGAATGGGGATGCACTATGGCAAGATCACCAATATCGGAGCGAAAGACACCATTGACTGGAACATGGTTGATGCTCTCGGGTGGCGTCGTCCCAACCTTCGCTAAGCCACAATAATGCATGGATTGGTGGGGGCTGGATCGAGAACTTTTTCGGGCCATTCACCTTTACTGTCGAGCGCCCTGGCTTGACCCAATAATGGCCCTGTTCAGCTTCAGCGGCGTCGGGATCGTTCACGTGGGCGCCTTACTGTGTGCATCGGCGAGGAACCAACGGCTCTGGTTTTGGGTCGCCGTGGCCCTAGTCGTTTGCGCTGTTACCGTTGTAGGGGCGAAGACAGGTGATCAATGGGTTGAGTTGGGAGTCTTCCTCGTTCTCCTCCGAATGTTCTGGTGGCTGGAGATCAAGGTTGCGATTGAAGGTATCGCCGCATTCTTACTCAGTGGTGGCTTCCATCTCATTCTAAAGGCCATTACGCAACGTGTACGCCCAAGTAATTTCATCTGGGCATCGCCGATGGAAAGCGTATACACGACCCACAGTTTCCCCAGCGGACATGCCACAACAGCGGTCGCAATTGGAACGATCATCTACATGTCCTATCCCAGACAATGGCAAGGCTGGGTAGCCCTAAGCTGGGGGCTCATCGTGGCGGTCAGCCGCATTTATGTTGGTGTTCACTGGCCCAGCGATGTGTTAGCTGGCCTTGGCCTTGGCGTTGCCGCCGCCGCCGCAGTCAAAATTCTCTCCGCGCACCGAGAGGGGTGTACAATAGAAGAGTGAGGTTGCGACTCTCCTTCGTTGCCATCCCTTGTAGCATCTTGATTGCCACGGGCGGGCTTTGGCTCATGCAACTTGCAAGAGCAACTCAAACCAAGGGCCAAACACCTTATAGCATCCCTACGCGGCATCCGGTTACCAAGGAAATGGAACAAGCCGCGGCCTCTTTGAAACGGACTCCAGCGCCATCGTTTATGCTGGTTGACCAAGACAGCCGCCAAATTGGAACACCCGATCTCAAGAAAGGCAAGCCTTCAGTACTGGTCTTCATAAAGGATGAATGCCCATGCAGTATCGAGGCGCAGCCGATTTTTAATAGCATCGCCAAGGCTTTTGGTGGAGATGCTCAGTTTTTCGGAGTCATTGACGCTTTGCCCCAAGCGGCGGCTCATTATGCTCAAGCCAACGTGGTCCCATATCCGATAATTTGCGATCCAAAGGCGAGTCTGCCTAAGAGCTTCAAATTAGTGGCATCGGCTAGCATTGCCCTCGTTGATGGAAATGGCTCCGTCGTCAAAGCGTGGCCCGGATATAGCCGCGACGTGCTTCGGCAACTTAATCTCTTACTCGGTACCCTAAGCAAAGCGGGACCAAAGGAGTTTGATGACTCGGACGCTCCCAAGGAAATGACCGCGGGTTGCACTTTCTAACGGCGGCGTAATTCATCCAAGAGATCACGTTGATTCACGGTTAACGTGAGATCGCTTCGTGTTCGCTCTAACACCGCTCGTAGCGCGTCGCAGGTTCTACGCAGCCCATTTGTTAGCGCATCGGGAAAATCTAAGGTGATAAGTCCATCGTAGATATCCTCCATCCAACTCAAGATACGCTCCGCTTCATTTAGCGAACCTTTTCGAAGCTCATCCAGCACCGTCCGGCGGCACTCACTTGCCGCTTCGGCCAAACCATTCAAGTAGGGGGCCAGATCAACACCTAAGGCCATTCGGTCGGGGACATCAAGGTTCTGAACGACGGCGAACACAGCGGCTGCTTCCACCAGTTCTTTCTCGGCATCTTGAATGTAGCCCGCATAAAGGATTCCAGGGGCATCTTGAACCTCGGCTCGAAGGTCCCTTGCCCGTCTCTTCCCCTCTTCAAGAAG
>JADLGZ010000061.1 GCA_020849075.1 Fimbriimonadaceae bacterium
CCCCGGATTGAACTTTATGTGTGTTTGCGAATGCGGCGCTCACTAAGACTAGCAAGCAGGCCCATAAGGTGGTTATTTTCAAATCTATAGTTCTCCTCCTCTGGCGCCTGGAAAGAATACGGGCCCCGAAAGGCCCTTTTCCTGACCCTACTAGGATACCCGTTTGGAGCTGGATAGTCAACCAGGCTAGGCGGGTACCCTCTGCCCACCGCCATGCTGAGTGTTCTAATCGTGAACTGGAATAGCCGCGAAGAACTCCTGAATTGCCTGGACTCTCTGCGTCAATTCCCACCCACTCAAGAACACGAAGTCATCGTGGTCGACAATCAATCTACGGACGGATCGGCCGAGAGCGTTGCCTCACTTTTCCCCGAAGTTCAACTCGTCAGAGCTGATTCGAACTTGGGCTATGCTTCCGGCAACAACCTCGCTTTCTCCAAAGCGACTGGTGATTACCTCCTCACCCTCAATCCCGATACTGTCATTCGTGCAGGTTCATTGGACCGAGCGATTCAAGAACTTGAAGCGCACCCAGAAGCGGGCGCACTCGGCGCGAGGTTGGTAGGGATGGATGGCGAGACGCAAGCCAGCGTCCGTGGATTTCCGACGGTCCTAGGAATTATCGGCAACATTTCTCGTTTCGATACCCTTTTCCCACGCAGTTTGTGGGGGGCATACCGCATGCCCACGTTTGACTACGCTGTAAGCCAGTGGGCCCCTCAGCCCATGGGAACCTTTCTTCTCTTTCGCCGGAAGGCCCTTGAATCGGTTGGGCCTGTTACCGCTCCCTTTGATTTGGGCTTTCCCATTTTTTTTAACGAGGTTGACCTTTTGAAGCGCCTAGCACAGGCCGGCTGGAAGTGCTGGTACGCCGCGGACGTGGTTGTTGACCACGTTGGCGCAGTGAGTACCCGTCAGGTACGAAAGGCAATGATCTGGGAATCACACCTATCCCTGACACGCTACCTACGCAAGCACGAGCCGTCATGGCTCCTGCCCGTCACGGGTGCATTGATTTGGCTCGGAGCGTTCATACGAGCGAGGGGGTTCAGCCATGGATTTCGACCTTAGTATCTGCATCTGTAGCTGGAATACCATTGAGGACCTTCGCCGATGTTTGACGGCCCTTCGCGATGCAGCGGACGAAGCACGCTTTGAGGTGATTGTCGTTGAGAATAATTCGGAGGATGGGTCCGGAGAAATGGTCACTTCGGAATTCCCAGCCGTGCGCCTATTGCAGCAGTACCGAAATCTCGGCTTTACGGGAGGCAATAACCTAGCAATTCAGGATCGAAACGGCCGCCATGTCCTGCTCCTCAATTCGGATGCATTTGTTCACCCTGGAGCCATCGGTTCTTTGGTGGCTCACCTCGAATCTACGCCAAGCGCCGGGATTATTGGCCCACGGCTCCTTAATGAGGATGGAAGTCTGCAGTACTCCTGTCGAACCTTTCCCAATCCCGTAGCGGCGCTCTTTCGGAACACGCCATTGGGGAGTCTTTTTCCAAGGAACAGGTTCACTCGGGACTATCTGATGAGTGATTGGGATCACCTCACCGAGAACTCGGTGGACTGGGTGAGCGGAGCCGCCCTGATGATCCGCGAGGAAGCGCTGGCCCAAGTAGGGGCGCTCGATAAGGACTACTTCATGTTTTGCGAGGATATGGATATCTGCTGGCGAGTTCGACAGTGTGGCTTTGAGGTCGTCTATTTTCCTGATGCGGTAGTCACTCACAAGATAGGCTCAAGCACGAGCAAGGCGCCGAACCGCATGATCTTTCGCTTTCATCGCTCGATGCTCCTCTTCTTCAAGAAGCACCAATTGCGGACGGTGAACCCCCTGTTTCGCCCGGGCGCCTACTTACTTGCGGCGGCTGGATTGACGGCTCGCGCGTCCTACTTTTTGGTGAGGAACCAATTTGATCGACTCCGAAGGTGGGTTGCCCGGTGAACCGGTTTGCCCTCGGGTTGCTTCTCGTCGTTTGTTTCCTGACGCCCCTCATTGGCGGGCAGGTCTTCATTGGCACCCAAGCATTTGACGGCAATCTTCGGGGCCCGGCCCTTCCCTTTTCGGCTCACTCATTGCTTGGGCTATTGATCGTGGGCGCCTTGGTCGCTCTAATTTACTCTCGCAAAGTCGTTCCCCTACCGAATCCCTCCATTACTCTTTCGGTGATAGTGACCATGCTCGCGTTTGGAATGGCAGGGGCTATTTCGTCCTTCAAGTGGGTCAGCTGGGTGCATTGGCTGGAGTGGCTCACGTACGCACTTGCACTGTTTGCGGTTGTTGCTATTGTGGGCCGGGAGCGAGGGCCAAGGATGTTGGTTGCCGCCATCATTGCCGGGTGCTCCCTATGCGCCTTACAAGGTATCTCCGAATACTCCATCAACCGCGTAGTCGACCCTTCATGGCGGATTTTTGCCTCCTGGGTGAACCCGAACGCGCTTGCGGGGATCTTGCTCATCGGCTTCATCTTGGCCTTGGGGATGAGTGTTTCGGAGGAAGACCGCATCGCTAAGTTTGCCGCGGGGGCTGCGGCCGTCGCAATTGGATTTGCACTTCTTCTGACTCAGTCGAAAGGTGGCTATGTGGCGGTAACCGTTGGAGTTGTTACCCTGATCGGGCTACAACTCCTATTCGGAGCCAAGAAGCGCGTCTTCGTCGTGATAGCACCGTTGCTTGTCCTCAGCATCCTAGTCCTCGGAGTACGCTCTAGTCCAGCTACGAGGGCCGGCTTATCCCGAGTTGAGGCAAGCGGCGGGACCGCTGAACAATCATCGGGTTTTCGTCAACTCCTTTGGAAGGGGGCGATCGAAATCGTGAAGGAAAATCCTTTTGGTTACGGGTTAGGAACCTACCGATACGAGTCAGCTCGGTCGGGGCTTACGCCTCAAACACAATTTACACACCAAGGGTTTCTGCAAATTGCGGTCGAGACAGGGGTTGTCGGATTGCTTGCTTGGCTATCGTTCGCTGTGGCGTGGTTCTCGACAGTACTCCGTGGAGCTCGTCGAACCAGCCCTCAACGTTCGCTTCGCCTCGCAGGAATTGTTGCCGCCGTCGTTGGAAGCGCCACCCACAATCTTATGGACAGCGATTGGCAGACTTATGGCACGGGCCTGACCTTCTTTATCCTGCTCGGGGTAGGGATACAGCTTGCCGCCGATGGCTCTCTGCCGGAGATGCTTCCCAAACCCGCTCGCCTGACCGGCATTGTTGTACCCTCCCTCATTGGCTTAGCTCTGTTGCATAGCGGTGCGGTCGAGTTCACAAAGGCAAATGCCCAAGCTATGCTGGAGCGACGCGATCCTAATGCGGCCCGAGAACTCAATGTCGCACGGTCCCTCGCACCAACCGATGGAGAAGTCTATCGCCTTCTTGCCTATGCGTCTCCGGAGACGGCCCGCGAGTCTTTGCAGCGGGCCACAGAATTTGCCCCCAGTACGAAGAACTTGCGCCTGCTTGCTCAGGTCTTGGTCCAGACAGGCGACCAACTGGGGGCTGCCAACGCACTAATGCAAGCTTTAAGGCGCGATCCCAACAACTTGCCTGCCCTGCTCATGCTTATTGAGATGGCTGATGCAGACGACAATACGCAAGACCTACATCGGTGGTTCTCGCGTATTGAAGCGGTTCAGAGTACGCCCTACTTCAAGGTTCGTGCCTTGCCCGAGCTAGTTCCAACTGAGATCGCCCAAGCTTCACTTATTGCCGCCCGGCACTTTCCCGAACAAGGTGATCGGCTAAGGATTGCTGCGCTTACGACCTTCGCGGAATACGCCAAGTTGACGGTCCCGATGATCAAAGCGCAACTTCGAGCCGGAGGCTCTGAGTATGCCGGTGAGACACCAGTTGAAGCCACCGCCAAGGTAGCCATGGCCCGAGCGGAGGGCGAGCAAATGCTCTCTGCTTACCGCGCAAGCGGTCGAGACACAGCTGAGTTGGAGGGCTTACTCAAAGCCCTGTCACCGCCTGACTTCTCTTTGCCTAAATAGCGCTCGACAACTTTCGCGGCGATTGGAGCGGCTACAGTTCCGCCGTGACCGGCGTTCTCAGCGATGACGGCAATCGCGATCTTCGGATTGTTGATCGGGGCGATCCCTACAAAAACTGAATCCGTTTCCCCTTTGTGGCCCTTACGGTTGTTCTCTGCGCTCCCGGTCTTTCCACCCCATGTCAGGCCCTGTATCTGGGCAGACCGGGCTGTCCCGCTCTGGATTACGCTGACCATGGCGCTTCTTAGCCAGCTCCAGAATTGTGGATCCACTTGAACGGTAGAGACAATGTTTGGCTTCACCGGCTTCACGGTGCCATCAGAGTCAATGACTTGGCTTACCAAATGTGGCTGGATGAATTCGCCATCATTGGCTACGCTAGATGCCATCACCGCCAATTGCAGAGGGGTTAGCAGGTTTGCACCCTGACCAAGGGACATTTGTGCGGTGTCAGTTACCCTCCAGTTGCGTTCGTACTCGTACTGGGCGATTCGGCGTGCTCTCTCGGCTGGAGTATATTTTGTGCTCTTTCTCAGCTGATCAATGTAGTAGTTCGATACGTGTAGCTTCCATTCGGGCGACGGGATGTTGCCCCGAGACTCAGATCGCAAGTCAATGCCCGTCTTTTGGCCCAGACCCAATGCCTTTGCAGCACGCTCGATCGCTCGGTTTCCGACCGCCACGCCTAGAGCCATGAAGTACGTGTTACAAGACTTTTCAAAGGCTCGATGAAACGAGATTGCACCATGATGACCAAGGCACCGTGTCTTGGTGGGCACGTACATTCCTCCGCAATAGTAGGTCTTGTTGAGGTCCAGTTTGCCTTCCATAGCGGCCGCCAAAGCGACAACAATTTTGAAAGTTGAACCTGGTGCGTATCCGGTCTGAATTGTTCGATTCAAGATGGGCTGCCTGGAGTCATGCAGGAGCGTGTTGTAGGTTTCCTGCGACATTCCCTTAAGCCAGATGTTCGCATCGTAACTAGGCTTGCTAACAAAGCACAAGACCAAACCAGTACCCGGCTCAATGGCGACAACGGAACCGGTCCGATTTCCGAGAACTTCGTAGGCATACTTCTGGAGTTCGGTATCAAGGCCCAACACCAATTTGGAACCAGGTTTCGGGCTCATCAGACCAAGGCTTCGCAAGGGTTTGTTCCGGGCATCCACCGTCATTTCTTCAACACCAGAAACGCCACTCAATTCGAAGTCATGGGCAAACTCCAGCCCTACTTTTCCCGCGTAGCTCGGGGCCTTCAGGCCCATCTTTTCGAAGCGGGATACGTCCTGATCATCTGCGGCTCGAACATAGCCAACGACGTGCGTCATCATTTTGGACTCAACATATGTACGAGTCGGCTCTGTGATCACGCCGATGCCTTGGAGTGTGAGATCCTCCACGAGGCGAGTTGCTTGCGCGCTGGACGCCCCTTCAAAGATCGGGGTCGGTAGGTTGGGGCGCCATATACCATCGCGCAGCTTGCTTTCCAGAACTTCTACAGATACATTGAGCATCCC
>JADLGZ010000062.1 GCA_020849075.1 Fimbriimonadaceae bacterium
AACAAGCGGCTAAAAGACGATTCTCTTGCTGGCGGCAAAGATCACGTTTGTGTTTCGCTTGCGTGCGCCAAGTCGTTTACTGTCGAAGTAGTGCGAGGACCGACTGCGGTGCAAGGTTCGCTTGCGACAGCATCGAGAGACCCGACTGTTGGAGAATCTGCAACTTGGTGAAGTTCGTCATCTCAGTTGCAACATCAATATCGCGAATGCTGGATTCACTGCTCGCGAGGTTCTCGCGTTGAATGGCCAGCGAACGGACATTGGACTCCAAGACGTTGCGCATGAAGTTACCAACACGCCCTCGAGCAGAACTGACATCGCCAATCGCCTTATCCACGATTTGCATGGCTTCTGCACATCCCGCCGAAGTCAGGAGATTCAGGTCACCAAGGGATAACCCACTGACCACCCCTTTCCCCAGTTCGGTAGCGGCAAAATTCCCCAGTGAAAGGCTGGTCGTTTCGCCAGCGTTTCCACCAATCTGGAATGTCGCATTGCCCGCCGTGATTTGTCCCCAAGCCCCCGGACCTCCGGCAAGGTTGCCATTTTCCGTCAGGTTGATCGCGTTCCCGTAGTTATCGCGGAGGTTGAGCCCTTGGCCCGAACTGAAGGTGACGGTGGTGTTGCCACCCGCAGCTGCACCGTTCATGTCAATGGTGACATCTGCTACCGCATCTACTCCTTGGTCCGTTGTCGCTCCGGCAACCGTTTGGAGAATTCCTGCCGCATCGACGAGGCTTACGCTGGCGTGAGAGCCATATTCCGCGCTGGTCAAGGTGACGGCGCTACCCGGCGACCAAGTCGCAGTAACGCCCGTCTGAACAGATGCCTGGTTGATCCTTGAGACCACCGACTCAATCGTGTCACTGCTCGTTGTATTGAAGCTGACTCCGTTGATCGTAAAGGTGCCCGCGGCTACGGTTGTCGTGGCACTAGCATGAGTCTTCGTCGTCACCACTTGTGCCCGCTCAGCCGCAGTTGTCACATCAACCGTAACAGCAGAGTTTTGATTTACTGCTTGCCCATTGAAGACTCCCGAGAAACTCATTTCGGCAACATTCGCGGAGCTGGTGCTGATCGCTTGTGTCCCGGAACTGCCATCAAGGAGCTTCTTGGTTCCAAACGCGGTTGTTTGTGCAATCCGGGTGATGGACTGAATGATGGATTGGATCTGGTTCTGGTTGGCTTGTCGCTGAGCTTCATCAAGGGTTCCTGAGTTGCTACTGGCAACGGCCAAGGTTCGGGCGTCTCGCAATAGACGGTTAACTTCTTCAAGAGCGGCTTCGGCCGTCTTTGAGTAGTTGGTTGCGTCTTGATTATTGCGAATGGCTTGGTCGAGACCTGAGATCTGAGCCCGGAAAGACTCGGATACGATGAGCCCGGCGGGATCATCGCCTGCGTTGTTAATGCGCAGGCCGGTCGAGAGTTTGGTCATGCTGTCCGCGAATTGTTTGCCCGTGTTGGACAGAATTCGCAGAGAGGTCATTGCGAGAGTGTTCGTGTTTACGCTAAATGCAGACATGGTTACCTTCCCTGAAGCGACCCCCGCCATCCTTGGCTACGGGCACTTTTGAGGGGCCCGGGTCGCGTCCACAAGGTTGATTCCAGGTATTGGTAGCAGGATTAACCTAGTAAAAATACTTGTTGTTTGGCATTTGTACTAGGAAACTGGAAAGCTGGTAGGAATTGGAGGGGTTTACTGGCGATAGTCTGAGTGATGATTGCAAGGTTTTGGAGCTATTCCAAGCTAAGCCCAGCTGTACCACTGGATCCCCAGCAACTCCTTGCCCCTCCCAGCTAAACTCCTCATCATGCCATTGATCGGGCAGGTAGGCAGGAAAAGCTGGCGCGCCCGGTTGGCGATGTCAGTGCTTTACTTAGTCCTCACCCTTGGGGCGGTCACCACCGGCTATCCCTTCTTGGTGATGATTTCAACCGGGTTTACCGGGCCCACGGATCAAAACGAGAATCGCTTGATTCCCAGTTTCTGGCAGGACGACGAAAAGCTTTATGCTAAGTACCTCGATGATAAGTTCAGCGGGAATGCTTCCCAAATCGCCTCATTCACGTTTCTAACCCCTAAGACTCCGGGCGATGTCCAGGCCTACGAGGAGATTCTGGCAAGCCTAGACCCAATGCTCTGGACCGCGGGATTCCGAACCGCTCCAACGCAGGTAACGAGCAAGCTGAGCCTCCGTTACCAGGCATGGCTGAGGGCGCGCTACAAGACAGTCCAAGACCTGAATCGGGCCTATCTGGAGGAGAACGTCGCCTTTCAGACCGCACAACCTCCCATTGAGCAGCTCGAGCGTGTGGGCTGGAAGCCACGGCCTGGCACGAAGTGGGACGAGTGGCTACAGTTCAAGAGCACCTTACCAGTCGAATTCCGAATTCCGGTTTCGAAAGATCGGCTTTTTCAGGAATTCGTGCGAACCAAGTATCGCAACCAGTTTCAGGATGTTCCTACTTCGGTCTCCAATGGAGCGGCAGCATTTGAAGAACTGAGGCTCTCACCGAACAGCCCATTAGGAGAGGAATTCAAACAAAAGGGCATTCCTTTTCAAGCCCAGCAAGGGACATTTGAAGACTTGTACCGGCAACGGCACGGGAGCCCCCCTTCTTTTCTCCAATCCGACGCAAAGTTCGTCCGAAGTCATACAGGGTCCCTGAGGCAGGAATTCAGCACACGAAACTACCGCTACGTGTTGGATTACGTAGCTCTCAATGGTCGTGCCCTTTGGAATACGGCGATTTTCTGCCTCCTAGCGATCATTAGTCAGCTCTTGGTAAATCCTGCCGCTGCGTACGCAATTAGTCGCTACCCGATGCCGGCGACGGGCAAGATTCTGATTTTCCTGCTCGCGACGATGGCATTCCCCGCCGAAGTGGCGATGATCCCCTCGTTCTTGTTGCTGAAGGATTTGAACTTGCTCAATACTTTTTGGGCCCTAGTTCTACCGGGAATGGCAAGTGGCTACATGATCTTCCTGCTCAAAGGTTTTTTTGACTCCTTACCGCAGGAGCTCTATGAAAGTGGTCAAATGGATGGGGCTCCGGAATGGCTCATGATGCTGAGGATTGCCTTCCCCCTTTCCAAGCCCGTTCTCGGCTACCTTGCCCTGCTCGCATTCATGGGTGCCTACGGCGCCTTCTTGTACGCCTTTTTGGTGGCCCAAGATCGAAACATGTGGACGCTGATGGTGTTCATCTACCAGTTGCAACTGACTGCCCCCAAGGCAGTGATGATGGCTGCGGTCACATTGGCAGCCCTGCCTACGCTCTTCGTATTCCTGCTTTGCCAAAGGGTGATTATGCGTGGCATCGTGCTACCCGGAGAACGCTGATGAACCCAGTGCGGATCATCGAAAGAAAGCGTGATGGGGAAGCTAACAGCAGAGAAGAAATACAGTTTGTTGTGGATGCGGCCGCTGGGTCCGGTGGCATGGGTGAGGCTCAACTTGCCGCTTGGTGCATGGCGGTGGTGCTAAAAGGCATGTCGCTGGATGAGACAGCCGTGCTGACCCAGGCAATAGCCGCTTCTGGCGAGACCGTTAACCTTTCGGGGTTGCCAAAGCCCTGGGTGGACAAGCATTCCACAGGAGGAGTTGGCGACAAGACAACCCTGGTCTTACTTCCGATGCTTGCCGCCTGCGGCCTCACGTGCGTCAAGATGAGTGGGCGCGGACTTGGGAAGACCGGCGGAACCATTGACAAATTGGAATCAGTTCCCGGGTTCCGCACGGCACTATCGTTAGAGGAAATGATCACCCAAGCGCGCGAAATTGGGATTGCTTTGACGAGTCAAACACCGCGCCTTACTCCGGCCGATGGCACTCTCTACGCGTTGCGAGATGTCACTGGTACGGTACGCAGTATTCCGCTGATTGCCTCAAGCGTGTTAAGTAAGAAAATCGCGGGAGGGGCCGATATCATTTCGATTGACCTCAAGTGCGGTTCGGGTGCCTTCATGGAGTCATTGCCCGAGGCAAAGGAACTCGCGGCGACCATGATTGGTGTCGGGCAACGACTAGGATTGAAGCTGGGCATTGAGATAACGGAGATGGATCAGCCGTTGGGCCGTTGCGTCGGCAATCGGCTAGAAGTAATTGAAGCGGCGGAAGTCCTGCAGGGGGCACCGGGCCGCCTACGCGAACTTTGCCTTGAACTGGCCCGGACCGCTTTGGAAATGGCGGGCATGGATGGAGGAGTCGCGACCCGAGCATTAGACTCGGGTGCAGCCCTTTCGAAAGCCGAACAGTGGTTTGCGGTTCAGGGAGCGTCTGTAGGATTGACTGAGATTGCAGGGTTGCCCGGTGCGACCTGTGTCCATGAGGTCGTGGCTCCAGCAACAGGATGGGTAGAAAGAATTGATGCGGGAACCGTGGGTGAAGCGGCAGTGGATCTCGGGGCGGGGCGTCGCAGCAAGTCGGACATCGTAGACCCATTGGTCGGCATTGAAGTGCTTGCCCACGTCGGCGACACGGTGTCAGTTGGGGACCCGATCTTTCGCGTGCATTCGGCAAACGACTTTGTTCCAGACCTCTCTGCCGCCCTCAGTATCAGCTCAACTCCATTAGCGCCCTTGCCCTTGGTGCTCGCACGCATGAGTGTGTAAAAAATCTTATGGCCCCCATTCGAGACTATCTCCTCAGCCGCTCGCCCGAAGGTGAGTTTCTTCTCGTGGCAGCCGCATCGTTAGTAATTGGTTGGGTCTGCTGTCGGCTCTTGAGTTTGGCGCTCGCTGCCCATCCACGGATAAGGCAAGCGATCAAGAGTGGCGCGCACGGCCTAGGAATATCACGGTCGGTCACCCTCTTCGTAGCGACCCTTGCTTATGAGGCCGTTGGGATCACCCTGCACTTATCGCGTCTCTTGGAGCACCAGCCTCTCCATTGGGTTGTGTTTGTGCGCATTATTGCGTTTGGCTGGCTTCTCTCGGTGGCCTTCCAGGCAACCCTCACCATTGCCAGCGAACGATGGTCTTTAGAGGCGGAGCGGCAGCGCCGGATGCTCGTACACTTTGCTCTCAAGATTGGATCGGCGAGCATCTTAATTGTGGCCCTCCTTTCGGCGCTCTCCGTCCTTGGACTCAATGTGTGGGGTGTAGCCGCGGGATTGGGTTTGGGGGGCATCGCGGTGGCCTTCGCTGCCAAGGATAGCGTAGAGAACCTCTTTGGTTCTGCCACCGTCGTGCTGGATATGCCCTTTGCGGTAGGTGATTGGGTCAGAGTCGAAGGAATTGAAGGCGTTGTTGAGGAGATCAATCTACGAAGCACGCGAATTCGTACATTTGAGGATTCTTTGACCACGCTTCCTAACAGCACATTCATTAAGTCACCGGTTGAGAATTTGGGTCAGCGACGCTCGCGTCGGATCCGGACTTCCATCCACCTTGAGGCTCCCGGCTCGGTTGCCCAAGCTGAAGGGTTCACGGCCAATTTGGCGGAAGCCATAAGGGGTATGTCCCATGTTCAGCCAGAATCCGTTGTTG